>JAPPGV010000153.1 GCA_028821235.1 bacterium | reverse complement strand
GACCCCAACCTGTGAATCACCTGAAGACCAGGTGGGAAACATCTGAGAATCCATCGGACCGGCGCGGCGGCGTGCCGATGCGGGCTAGGAGGTACGAGGAAGGTGAATACGGGCCGGCGGATTGGCTCAGATGATCGGAATGCGAGACCCGGCGAACCGGAAGGAGGTCAGCTCGTGGGAAGGGCTCGAGAGCCGTTACCTAGGGCCGAAGTGTCGTGTCGGTCTAGTGGGTGACCCTGGCCCGACGCGCCGATGTCCAGCGATCAGTGCCCCAGGAAATCGGGCAGCTTGCTGTCGTCGAACCGGCCGGCCTCTATGTCGGCTAGGGCGCGGTCGAAGATGTCCAATGCTTCATCGGCGTCGCTCCGGGTGATGGTCAGCGGCGGGGTGATCTCCATCACGTTGCCAAAAGCCAGCAGTATCAGGCCGAGCTCGAAGCAGCGGTAGGCGAGCCGGTACGCATCGGTTTCGGCAGGCTCGCGGGTCCGGTGGTCCTTCACCAACTCGACCCCGATCAGGAGGCCCTTGCCGCGCACGTCCCCGATGAGCGGGTGGTCGGCTCTCATCTCGTCGAGCTTGTCGCGCAGGTACCTGCCCATCTCCTCAGCGTTGCGGACCAGGCCCTCCTCCTCGATCACGTCGAGTACGGCCACCGCCGCGGAGCAGGCCAACGGCGAGCCGCCCAGCGTGTAGGCCGTGTAGAGGTCGACATCGAGGATCTTCTGGCGGCCTACCACCGCCGACAGCGGGAAGCCTCCTCCCAACGGCTTGGCGAGCCCGACCGCGCCTTTACTATTCGAAGCTAGTGTCCGGGTCTCCGCGGAAGCCACATTGCCACGGGGTCTCGCGATCGAGGGTGCCTGACATTCACTGTAGTTTCGCGATAAGCTCACCCGGAGTGCGGCTATCTCTATCGCTGGGACAGTATTGGCCTTGGAGGCCCCAGAGTCTCGCACCTTCCGCATAGGAGTTATGCATAACACTTCGCTTGCGGTGACCTCATACATGTGAAACTCACGTTGGAAAGGGCAACATGCCAAGCAACTTGGTTGAGAGGACCAGCCGATTGGTGGCAGAGGCTATGAGGCCCGCTGGGCGCCGCAGGAGACGCGGGTTCCGTTCTTTGGTGGTGCTTCTGGCGGCGGTGTTGCTGGTGGTCCCATCCGTGGCGGGGGCAGCCGAAGACGAGGGGACTGTCTACGACGACGATCCGCTGGGCCTGATCGCCGCGTACAACATCACGACCTTTTTCAGCTTGGACAGAGACGATCTCTGGGATGTGTGGATCTGCGAAGTACCGGAAGGGACCTTGGAGTTCTCGCCGGAGGCGGCGGTGACCCGATTCGAAGACGAGATCGCACCCTATTACGACTGGTTGTCGGGAGGCCGCTACCGCCCGGTGTTCCGGGTGGGCGGGACGATAGAGGCGACGGCGTTCGACAACTGGGGAGGATGCAATTCTCCGGTATACGAGGCTTCGTTGGGGATGCGTGAGGAGGACCGGCCCGAGGGTGTCCTGATAATCGTCAACATGGTGACCACTGCAAGCTTCGGCAGCTTCGGAGCCATTGGGTTCCCCTCGCCGGTCGAGGTGAAGATAGACTACGGTGCTACCGTTACCTACCCCAACAACCCCCGTACGGTGCAATTGGGCGGTCAGGTACTGGCCGAGCCGGGTTCTCTACCTCCGACACACTTCGTTCTCGGCCCGTTGCCCAAAATATCGACCGTCGCGCACGAGATGGGACACGGGATCGGTTTTCCTCACTCGTACCGGACCAGTGACTATGACAACCCGATGGACGTCATGAGCAACACCGATGCGGTGGCCGGCCTCCAAGTGGGCACTGTTGCGATCAACAGGTATGCGGCGGGTTGGATCGACCCGGAGGAGGTCCGGATACACAGCGGAGGCCGAGCGGTGTATCGACTCCATCCGATCGGGGAGGAAGGCACCCAGATGCTGGTCCTGCGATCGGACAGCAGCAGTTTCATGACGCTCGGGGCAAGGGTCAGGAAGGGCTACGACACCGGTATACCCGTTGAGGGCGTCGAATCGTATCTCATAGACCAACAACCCGACGACTGCTTCCGATACCCGGACTACCAGGCCTGTTTCGCCACGGAAAGGCCCACCCGGCTCTTCGCGGATGTCGGCGCAGGCTACACCTGGGAGGGTATGGCTGTGAACATCCTAAGGCGCGTCGGGGACAGCTTCCTGGTGGAGGTGAGCGAACATACTGAGGCCGAAGAGAGCGACAACCGCTTCGTGGATGACGACGGAAACACCCACGAGGAGAACATCGAGATAGTCGCAGCGCTCGGAATCACGCTGGGCTGCAACCCGCCCGACAACGACCGGTTCTGTCCTAGACGTCCGGTAACGCGTGCGCAGATGTCCGCATTCCTGGGAAGAGCGCTGGGCGAGTCGGGAGACGACGCGCCAGCCGCCAGCCGGTTCACCGACATTCCCGATGGTGCCTGGTACTTGGGATACGTAGAGAGCCTCGCCGACCTGGGTGTATTCCCTGAACAAGCCGGTAGCCCCTTCCGTCCCACCGACCCGCTGACCCGCCTCGAGATGGCGGTGTGGATGGCGGGAGCCTTCGAATCGATCACCGAGGTCGAACCGCAGGGGGTCTTCACCGACGTCGCTGCGGACGCTTGGTACGCCGCAGCCGTCGAAGGACTTCGTGCCGCAGGGGTGACCAAAGGCTGCAAGGCCGACCCGCTGTCCTACTGTCCCTACGACGACGTCAGCCGGGACCAGATGGCATCCTTCTTGGCCCGCGTGCTCGTAACTTCGTAGGTGTTCACTTAAGGGTGTCTCGCTGGCGTTATGGCGGGCTACCTGCTGTTTCGGCGGCTGCGCCAGCCGGTGTTAAACCCGCGTCGTGCGATCAGTGCCCCAGGAAATCGGGCAGCTTGCTGTCGTCGAACCGGCCGGCCTCTATGTCGGCTAGGGCGCGGTCGAAGATGTCCAATGCTTCATCGGCGTCGCTCCGGGTGATGGTCAGCGGCGGGGTGATCTCCATCACGTTGCCAAAAGCCAGCAGTATCAGGCCGAGCTCGAAGCAGCGGTAGGCGAGCCGGTACGCATCGGTTTCGGCAGGCTCGCGGGTCCGGTGGTCCTTCACCAACTCGACCCCGATCAGGAGGCCCTTGCCGCGCACGTCCCCGATGAGCGGGTGGTCGGCTCTCATCTCGTCGAGCTTGTCGCGCAGGTACCTGCCCATCTCCTCAGCGTTGCGGACCAGGCCCTCCTCCTCGATCACGTCGAGTACGGCCACCGCCGCGGAGCAGGCCAACGGCGAGCCGCCCAGCGTGTAGGCCGTGTAGAGGTCGACATCGAGGATCTTCTGGCGGCCTACCACCGCCGACAGCGGGAAGCCTCCTCCCAACGGCTTGGCGAGCCCGACCGCGTCCGCCTCGATCCCGAAGTGCTCGAAGCCGAACATGCGTCCCGTCCGCCCCAGGCCTACCTTGACCTCGTCGAATATCAACCACATCCCCCGCTCGTCGCACAGCTCCCGCAGGGCAGGGAAGTAGTTGTCCGGCGGGACGATCTCGCCGCTGTCCGACTGGATGCTCTCGGCGAAGATCGCCGCCGTCTCGTCCGAGGGCGACACGTTGACCAGCAGGTCGTTCTTCAGGTAGTCGAGGCATCTGAGGGAGCACTCGCTCTTGTCGCACGGGCCCCAGGCGCACCGGTAGGGGTTGGGATACGGAGCCTTGGTGATGTGGCCGCCGGGTATCGGGCGCGTCAGCGCTCCGTGGCCCGAGATGGCGCCGGAGCCGATCGTCATACCGTGGAAGGCGCCGATGTAGGAGATCAGGCGCGGCCTTCCCGATGCGATGGGCGCCACCTTGGCGAGCACGTCCATCGCGTCGGAGCCGGAGACTCCGAACCAGGCCTGCTTGGCGAAGTCCCCGGGGAAGATGTCGATCAGGCGCTCCGCCAGCTCGACGGCCGGTTCGTGGATGTAACAGACGAGCGGACCGCTGTACTCGTTGTTGATGGCGTCCATTGCCGCCTGCCGCACCTTCGGGTGACCGTATCCCGCGGCGGCAGTACCTCCGGTCGCCATCCAGTCGAGGTACTCGTTGCCGTCCTTGTCCCACATGCGGACGCCGTCCGACCGAGCGACCACGAACGGATACAACCGGTACTTCATCGACGGCGTGATGACCGCCTCGTCGCGGGCCGCGACGGCCCGGCTCTGTGTCAGATCACGCTCATCGGAGGGATCTCCCATATGGCATGCTCCTCAGGGGACGACAAAGAGAATATCGAGCTGGCGGCGTGGATGGCAGGGATCGATCCGGTTGGTCGCCCTGGCCGATGCGCGTCGATCATTCAGGGTGTATTAGCTCCCAGACCACGTCCGGGCGGAGCGGGGTCCGGTCGATCCGGACGCCGAACGGAGCGAGGGCGTCGGCGACCGCGTTCGCAATAGCGGGAGGCGAGGCCAGCGTCCCGGACTCGCCGACGCCGCGCACGCCGAGCGGGGTGTCCGAGGGCGAGACGATGTTGTCCATCTTCAGCGGGGGCATCTCCATCGCGGAGGGGAGCAGGTAGGAGGCGAAACTGGCCGACGGCAGCTGCCCCGCCTCGTCATGGCTGACCTGCTCGTAGAGGGCCTGGCCGATTCCCTGGGCGATCCCGCCGTGTATCTGGCCGTCGACTATCCCGGGGTTGATCCCCACGCCATAGTCGTCCACAGACACGAACTCGAGGATCTTCACCTTTCCGGTCTCCGTGTCCACCTCGACGACCGCTGCGTTGGCGCCGAAGGCGAAGTTGACGTCGGGCGGGTCGTAGAAGGCGGTGGCTTCGAGCCCCGGTTCGAACATCGGCCCGCAGCGTTTGAGGAAGTGTGCCTCGTCGGCCACCTCCTGCCACGAGACTGTGGACGCGGGGCTACCGGCGACGGTGAATGAGCCGTCCGCGAACACGATGTCCTGGGGAGCCGCCTCGAGCATGGCCGCCGCCACCTGCCGCGCCTTCTCGACCACGCGTTGAGCCGCCACCAGCGCGGCATGGCCGCCTACCACTGCGCCCCGGCTGCCGTGGGTGCCGCCCCCGAACGGGATGGTCTCGGTGTCGCCGTGGACGACCGTGATGTGGTCGAAGGGGATCTGGAGCTGGTCGGCGACGATCTGGGCGACCATCGTGTCCGAACCCTGCCCCTGTGGGCAGAGACCCGAGTAGGCGACCGCCTTGCCCTGGGGGTCCACCCGGACCAGCGTCGACTCGTGGCCGGGGAAGAACTTCATCGGGTTCCAGGCGTGGCCCGACGGGGAGAAGCCGCACAGCAGGTTGTAGGTGGCGAATCCCACCCCGATGTACCGCCCGTTCCGGCGCGCCTCCGCCTGACGAGCCCGCACCGAGTCGTATCCCACCAACTCCACCGCTCGCCTCAGAAGAGCGGGGTAGTCACCTCCGGTGTACATGAGCCCGAACGGGGTCTCGTACGGCAGTTGATCCGGTGCGACGAGGTTGCGAAGCCGGATCTCCACGGGGTCCAGGTCGAGCTCCCGGGCGGCTTCCTCGATCATCCGCTCCAGCACGAAGGTCGCCTCGGCCCTTCCCGAACCTCTTAACGCCTCGATCGACATCTTGTTGGTGAACACCTTCTCCAGCTTGATGTCGACGCTGGGTATGTCGTAGTTACCGGTGAGCGTGTCGATCGTCAGGTCCGGGACAACCGGTGTGAAGAAGTGGAAGTACGCGCCGAGATCGCCGACGAAGTGGCTGCGGAGGGCCAGTATCTTCCCCCCGGCGTCGAGGGCGAGCTCGGCGTTGTGGATCTGGTCCCGGGCGTGCACGCCGGCCGTGAAGTTCTCGGTCCTGGTCTCGACCCACTTCACCGGGACACCCAACTCCAGTGCTGCCCAGATGACCGCCAGTTCGTCGGAGTACAGGTTGAGCTTGCTGCCGAACCCGCCGCCCACATCGGGGGCGACGATCCTCAGCTTGGACTCGTCCAGGTCGAAGATGTGACCCAGCCACGTCCGGAGGGTGTGGGGGGCCTGGCACGAGAGCCACACCGTGAGGTGGCCGGAGGCCGGCTCCGGCACCGCCAGGATGGCCCGCGGTTCCATCGGAGAGGCGGAGATGCGCTGCACCGCCAACCGCCGGGACACCACGTGGTCGGCCCGGGCGAACGCACCGTCGGGATCCCCTAGCACCTTGTGTATCTCGCCGATCTTGTTGGTTCCCCGGTCTGGATGCACTAGCGGCGCGTCCGGTAACAGCGCCTCCCACGGATCCAGGACGTGGGGGAGGGGTTCGTAGTCGATGTCCGCTCGTTCGGCGGCGTTGAGTGCGCTCCTCGGGTCGGTCGCCAGAACCATCGCCACCGGCTCTCCCACGTAATGGACGCGGTCTCCGGTGAGGGGGGTCCGGGGCGGCGAATCGTCGGCGGCCGCGCTGGGAATGAGGGGCATCGACCCGGCCGACTCGGCTCCGGAGTAGGCGGCGACGACCCCCGGCGCCCGGCGGGCCTGCTCCAAGTCGACCGACGCGATGTCGGCGTGGGCGAAGGGGCTCCGCATGAAGCTGGCATGGACCGTATGGGGGACCGTGATGTCGTCCACGTAGCGGCCCCCGCCCGACAGGATCCGGGCATCCTCCTTGCGGGGCAGGCGGGCGCCGATGGCCGTCATCGTTGGTCTCCCGGTGTGTCACAGGAGAGGATCGCGTCGACGATGTGCTGGTAGCCGGTGCAACGGCAGAGGTTTCCCTCGAGGGCCTTTCTGACCTCCGCCTCCGTGGGCTCGGGATTCTGGCGTAGGAAAGCGGTGGCGGCCATCAGGAAGCCGGAGGTGCAGAATCCGCACTGGAGGGCGAAGTGATCGGCGAAGGCCTGCTGCAGGGGTGAGAGCCGGTGGCCGTCGGCGAGTCCCTCGACCGTCTCGATCTCGCGGCCGTCGGCCTGGCCGGCAAGCACGGTACAGGACTTGACCGCCGCCCCGTCGAGTATGACTGTGCAGGCGCCGCAGCTGCTCGTGTCGCATCCCACGTGCGTGCCGGTCAACTCCAGTTCCTCCCGCAGCAGGTGCACGAGCAGCGTAGAGGGGTGGCAGTCGACGCGGCGGGTGACGCCGTTGACCGCGACCGTGACCCTCATGTGCCATCACCCCGGTTGGTGGCGCGCTCGATGGCGCGCCCGGCGAGCGCCTTCACGAGTTCTCGCTTGTACCGGGCGCTGCCCCGGTCGTCGGTGACCATGAGGCCCGACGCAGCGGTGGCCGACGCAGCACGGGCGATTGTCGACGGCCGCGGATCGGACCCGACCAGCAGTTCTTCGGCTTCGGCAGCGCGAGCGGCTACATCTGCCCCGCCGGTCACCGCGATGCCGGCCTGCGTGATACGTCCCCCGTCGTCCATAGCGAGCTGGACCGCAACCGCAGCCACTCCGTAATCGGCCGCCGCCCTCTTCATCTTCTCGTAAGCGCCTCCCGATCCACGGGGTAGCCGGATTCCGGTGATCAGGTCGCCTCGTCGGAGCGAGGTCTCGAAAGGCCCGACGAAGAGATCGTCACTGCTGACGGTCCTCGTTCCGCTCGGCCCCACGACGATCACTTGTCCCCGGGCCGCCACCAGGGCGGCGGGCAGGTCGTTGAGCGGATCCGCATGAGCCAGGTTGCCGCCCACTGTGCCGAGATTTCGGACGAGCGGGTCCGCGATGGCCGAGGCGGTCTCGGCCCACAAGGGTGAGAGCGAGCGGACGGTCGCGCTGCGGGCCAGCCGGGCGGTGGTCACGAGGGCGCCTACCTCCAGGAGCCCGTCCGATGACCCGATGGAACCCAAGCCCTCGATCCTGCCGATGTCGACCACGACCGACGGCCGGATCAGCCGGAAGCGCATCATGGGGATGAGGCTCTGCCCTCCGGCCAGCGCCGTGACGCCGTCCTCACCGCTCAGGGCTGAGATGGCTTTGTCGACGGTGCCGACCGAGCGGAATTCGAAGTCAGGCGGCCGCATCAACTACTCGGGGAAGGCGAACCGGGTACCGCGCCGGCGCGGTCCGAGCGAACGCACACCGTGTGGCGAAGATGCGAATCCACTAGTAGCTGCCTTCCCGCGCCGGAGGCCTTACGTAGCAAGCTACCAGGTGCCGGGACTCGGTGTGCTCGAGAGCGGGTTCGGCCTCGCGGCAACTGTCCTCGACGAAGGGACACCTCGTGGAGAACTTGCACCCGGGGGGCATGTCGAGGGGTGACGGGACGTCCCCGCGCAGTGGTGGTTCGGTCTTGTGGCGGGGATCCGGGTCGGGACGTGAGGCCAGGAGAGCCTGCGTGTAGGGGTGTTCGGGTCGGCCGAACACCTTCTCGATCGGTCCGTGCTCCACGATCCGCCCCATGTACATGACCGCCACCGTGTCGGCCACCTGGGAGACGACGGAGAGTTGGTGGGCGATGAAGATCATCGTGAGCCCCAGGCGGGCCTGCAGGTCCCGGAACAGGCTGATGATCTGGGCCTGGATGGAGACGTCGAGTGCGCTCACCGGTTCGTCTGCGACCAGCATGTCCGGGCCGACTGCCAGAGCCCGGGCGATGGCGACCCGCTGCCGCTGCCCGCCGCTCAGCTGCCTGGGACGCCGATCGGCGAGCGTGGCCGAGAGCCCGACGCTTTCGAGATGCCCGGCCACGAAGGCATCGTCCTGGCCGGCGTCGACGAGGCCATGCACCTTGCCTGCCTCCAGGATCGCCGCTCCCACCGTGAGCCTGGGATTCAACGAGGTGAAGGGATCCTGGAAGACCATCTGGACCCGGCGGCGCAGTTGGCGCAACTCGGTTCCCTCGATGGACCGTACGTCGATGCCGTCGAACCGGACGCTTCCGTCATCGGGGTCGACCAGCCGGATCAGGCACCGGCCGAGGGTGGTCTTGCCGCTTCCCGACTCACCGACTATGCCCATCACCTCACGGCGGCGCACCCTGAACGAGACGTTCTCTACGGCGACCAGACGCCGGGCCGGAGCTCTCCTCATCCGCTCCATCAAGGTACGGCGTACCGGGTAGCCCTTGGTGAGGCCCTCGACCTGGAGCAGGACGTCCCGGCTCGAGTCCTCCGGTGGACGCGTCATGGTCATGGCGTCGCGTCCCCGTGGCCCGGTGGTCCGGCCTCGCGATCGCGCCAGGTCACGTACGGGCAGGCCGTGACGTGGTCGGCTCCCACCGCTTGCAGCGACATGGGAACCGAGTCGCAGCCATCCCTGACGAAGCCGCACCTGGGGCTGAACGGGCATCCGGAAGGCAGCCTGGAGAGCTCCGGGGGTTGCCCCTTGACCGGAACGATCTCCGACCGGTTGACAGCGTCGAGATGCGGGATCGATGCCAGCAGTGCCTGCGTGTAAGGGTGGCTCGGATGGTCGAAAATCTCCTGGACCGGCGCCTGCTCGACTATGTAGCCGGCGTACATCACCGCGACGTGGTCACAGTGCTGGGCGATGACCCCAAAGTCGTGGGAGACGAGGATCATCGCCATCCCCGTGTCCTGCTGCAGCTCGCTGAGCAGCGCCATGATCTGCGCCTGCACGGTCACGTCGAGCGCAGCGGTGGGTTCGTCCGCGATCAGGAGCATCGGTTCGGCGGCGATGGCGCTGGCGATCATGGCCCGCTGCCGCATCCCGCCGCTCATCTCGTGGGGGTACGAGTGGAACTGCGTCTCCGGCGAGGCGATGCCGACCCGGTCGAGCAGTTCGATCGCCCTCCGGGTTGCCTCCCGGGTGCCCATCCCGCGCTGGATCTTGAGCACCTCGACGATCTGGTTGCCTACCTTGTAGACAGGGTTGAGCGATGCGGTCGGATCCTGGAACACCATCCCTATCTCGCCCCCGCGCACCCTGCGGAGCTCTGCTCGCGTCAGCCCGAGCAGGTCGCGTCCGTTGAACACCACCCGCCCGTCTATGACCTCTCCCGGCTTCGGTACCAGCCCGATGATCGATCGGCACGTCATGCTCTTACCTGATCCCGACTCGCCCACCAACGCCAGAGTGGCGCCCCGTTCCACGGCGAAGCTCACCCCGTTGGTGGCGAGCAGCAGGCCTTCCAGGGTCGGGAAGCCGGTATGGAGATCTACCACCTCGAGGAGCGGGGACCCGCCTACACCGTCAATCGCAACTCCTCTCCCAGCCGGTCGGCCAGCGCGTCGCCGAGCATGCTGAAGCCGACTCCGATGGTCACCAGTACCAGACCGGACAGGGTGGTGATCCACCACCCGACCCGGAGGTGGCCCTGTCCGTCGGCGACTATGACGCCGAGTTCGGCTGTCGGCGCCTGGACACCGAGACCGAGGTAGGAGACACCGGCGATGAGCAGCAGGTTGAGCACGATGTCAGCCACCGAGAACACCAGCGGGGACCGGATGAGGTTGGGCACGGCGTGGCGGCCGAGGATGCGGGAGGTGGAGTAGCCGAGGCCCTTGGCGGCCAGAATGTACTGCTGCTCGCGGATCACCAGCATCTCACTTCGGGCCAGCCGGGCATAGAGAGCCCAGCCGACCGACAGCACGCCGATGAAGATGCCGACCAGACCGGGTCCCGTGATAGCCACCACCGCGATCACGACGACCAGGAACGGGAAGGCCATCACGATGTCGACTGCGCGGTTGACCACCGTATCGACCCAGCCACCGAAGTAACCGGCGATCATGCCCAGGGTGACGCCCACCAGCAGGGGCACGTACGTGATCACGAGCACGATCGCCATGTCCAGCCGTATCCCGTGCAGCACGCGGGAAAAGACGTCCCGGCCGAGTTCGTCGGTGCCGAAGAAGTGTTCGCCGGAAGGCGGCTGGAGCGTTGCCGTCAGGTCGAGTTCGTTGGGCGGGTACGGCGAGATCCATGGAGCCAGAAGTCCGGCGAGGACGACCAGCACGACTATCGACCCGCCGATGTAGAGCGCGACGTTCGACCACCGCCGGTCGGACAGGGCCCGCCTCCGTAGCCGGCGGGTCGCCACCAGCAACCGTTCCTGGCGCGCCGGCGCCTCCGAGGCGATGGTCATCTGGTTATCAGCCTCACGCGCGGATCTATCGCGGCGTAGGTCAGGTCGGCAGCCAGGTTGATGACGATGACGGTGAGCCCGAAGAACAGCACCAGTGCCTGGATGACCGGGTAGTCACGCTGCAGCACGGCGTCGACGATCAGCGACCCCAGGCCCGGGATCGCGAAGACGTTCTCGATGATCACCGACCCGCTGATCATGAAGCCGATGATCAGCGACAGCACCGTGACCGTGGCGATCAGCGAGTTCCTCATGACGTGGCGGCCGATCACCCTGGACTCGCGGTACCCCCTGGCTCGGGCAGCCTCCACGTACTCCTGGTCCAGAACCTCGATGATGCTGGAGCGCAGGGTGCGGGCCAGGATCGGCGCCAGGAACAACCCGATGGTGGTCGCCGGCAAGGTGAGGCTGCGCAGGATGGTGAGGACGCTGGTCTTGTCGTATCCCGCCACCGGTAGCCAACCCAACCGGATGGCGAAGAACAGCGCCAGCAGCAGCCCCAGCCAGAAGGAGGGCATAGCGAAGGTGACCATGCTGCCAAGCCGCATGAGATGGTCCTGCCAGCGATTCTTCTTCACCGCGGACAGGATCGCCAGGGGAACCGCCACGAGCACCGCGATAACCACGCTGTAGAACAGCAGAGCGAAGCTGATCACCGCACGGGTGGCGATCACGTCGCGGACCGGTTCCTTCTTGAGGATCGACTCGCCGAAGTCGCCGACCACCGCACCCCTGAGGAAGCCGATGAACTGCTCGGGTACCGAACGATCAAGACCCAGATCGCGACGCAGGATCGCCAGGCTCTCCGGCGTGGCGTTGTACCCCAGCATGTTCAGGGCCGGGTCTCCGGGTACGAGCACGATGATGACGAACGCGCCGACTATGACCGCCGCGACCACCGGGATGCTGTGCAGCAGGCGGCGACCCAGGTAACGGTACACGTTGCCGGGTCAGCCGCCTTGCCTGTGGATTCTCGGGCCGTTCCTTACTGCTCGATCCATGTGTTCTCGAAGTGGTACACGCCGAGAGCGTCCTGGTCTACGTCGTGCACACCGTCACGCACGCCCGTCGCCAGGGGCAGCCACAGGATGTTCAGCCAGGGCATGTCGGCGACCCACGCAGCCTGTATCTGGGGCCAGAGCTCCTGCCGTCGCTCCTCGGTGGCCGCAACTGCCTCCTCCACCATGGCCCATAACGCCTCGTTGCCCCAGGCGCTGAAGAACCCGTCGAGGCCACCTTCGGTGGGATCGGTCATCAGCAGGGCGAACTCGTCGGGAACCAGCACGTCTGAAGTCCACTTGAGGAACGGCATGGTGATCTCGTACCCGTAGCTGAACAGGTTGTCGGCCAGGGTGCTCTCATCCAACTCCACCAGCTGCAGGTCCACGCCGATCTCGGCCCACTGGGCCTGCAGGACGGTGGCAAGGGACTTGTGCTGGCCCGAACCGGCCGGGAACTGGAAAGTGACGCTGAACCCGTCGGGAACCGAGGACGAGGCCATCAGTTCCTTCGCCTTGTCCAGGTTGAACTCGAACGGGGCCACTTCGCTGGTCGGCGCGTTGTACTTGAGCGGTGGGATCAGGTGGTTCGGGATCGTGCCGACCCCTCCGAACACCGCGGCGTTGATCGCGTCCCGATCGGTGGCGTAGCTCAGCGCCTGGCGAACGGCCAGCTCGTCGAGCGGGGGAGCGCTGTTGTTGATCCAGACCGGCTCCTGGCGGGTTACTTCGCGCACCAGCACCGTGACGCCGTCCATCGCTCCCACCGCGTCGATCTGGGTGAACGGCACGCTCTCCATCACTTGCGCTTCGCCCGAGTCGAGCTTCAACGCCCTCGTGTTGTCGTCCACGATGAAGTCGTAGCGCAACTCGTCGAGGTAGGGCTTACCCTCCTCCCAGTAGTAGGGATTCGGCTCGAAGCTGATGCTCGTGCCCCGGATCCATTCCTTGAGCTTGAACGGTCCGCTGCCGACCGGGTCCTCCCAGAAGGCGTCGCCCTGGGCCTCCAGGACCGCTTTCGGAACGATGTACGCCGGGAAGATGCTGATGTTCTCCAGGAACGCCGCGATGGGCTGGTCGAGATGGATGATGAAGTTGCGGTCGTCGATGATCTCGGTACCCGTATACCCGAGGGCGAGGAACGGAAGGATGGTGTTGATCTCGGGATTGGCGAACCTGTCGAGCGAGTACTGCACGTCCTCGGACGTCACCGGGTCACCGTTGCTGAACCGGGCGTTATCCCGGAGGGTGAAGCTCCAGTCGAGGCCGTCATCGCTGACCTCCCACGACTCGGCGAGAGCCGGGATGATCGAGGTGCCTCCCTTGGGATCCGCGTACACCAGGGTGTCGAAGATCAACTCGTGGGCGTAGATCTGACCGTTGTCTGACAGCTCGAAGGGGTTGAGCGTGTTGGTCTCCAACTGGCGGGCGAACACGAGCGTGCCGCCCCGCTGGGGACCTTCCATGGCCGCTTCGGTCGTTGTGGGCGCTTGCGTGGCCTGGGTGGTCGCTTGGGTGGCCGCTTGAGTCGTCGCCGGGGCCTCTTCTTCGTCGGTTCCGCACGCCGCCGCCACCAGCCCGATCGCCAGTAGGCAAGCAATCATGCGGTAAAGGGGTCGTAGTCTCATGGGAGCCTCCCTCGCCTCATGGAGCTTGGTCCAGCTCGCGCACCGCCGACACGTCTGCGCGGAGGCAGGAGCGTGCGGTCCAATTTGGCTGAACTTTGCTAACTGAGGCTAGACGAACCGGCTCCCACGCGTCGGGCAGAGCCTCGTTGGTCACGAGACGACCAAGGACCAGCCGGGACGGGGATAAGGTTGAACCGTTACGAACTCAGAACTTTCCCGACAGCTGCTTTGATGCGAGCGGCATCGGGGATGTAGGCGTTCTCCAGGGGTGGGCTCAGCGGTACGGGGGAGTGGGGGGATGTGACCCGCCTCACGGGGGCGGCGAGTGAGTCGAAGGCGTGCTCCGAGACCAGCGCCGCTATGTCCGCTGCGATGCTGCACCTGGGCGGGCTCTCGTCCACCACGACCAGCCGTCCGGTCTTGCGGACCGACTCCAGGATCGTCTCCGTGTCGAGCGGCGACAGGGATCTGGGGTCGATCACCTCTGCCTCGATGCCGTCCGACGCCAGGGCGCCGGCTACCTCCAGCGCCAGCTTGGCCATGTACGAGATCCCGACGATGGTCACGTCCGTACCCGCGCGGGTGACCGAGGCGGAGCCGAGCGGGACGGTGTACGGGTCCTCCGGCACCTCCTGGCGGGTGTTGTAGAGGCGCATGTGCTCGAAGAAGAGCACCGGGTCGTTGTCCGCGATCGACTCCAGCAGCAGTCCCTTGGCGTCGTAGGGAGTGGTAGGGACCACGACCTTGATCCCCGGCAGGTGCGTGTAGACGGAGTACAGGGTGTCGGAGTGCTGCCCGGCGGCTCCCAGCCCGGCGCCGATGGCCATCCGCAGCACGAGAGGCACGTTTGCCTGGCCGCCGAACATGTAGCGCATCTTGGCAGCCTGGTTGTGGATCTGGTCGAAGGCCAGCGGCGTGAAACTGGACCACATCATGTCGACGACCGGCCGGATCCCGGCTGCTGCGGCGCCGACCGCTATCCCGACGATGCCCGCCTCGGAGATGGGGGTGTCCCGGACCCGGGTAGGACCGAACTCGTGGAACAGGCCCCTGGTGGCACCGAAGGTGCCCCCCATCGCCCCTTCGTACGGCTCGCCGAGACCTGCTCCACCCACCACGTCCTCGCCGTACACCACCACCGTATCGTCGGCTGCCATCGCCTGGAACATGGCCTCGCCCACGGCCTGGAGCATGGTGATCGGCCTTCTAGGCACGATAGGCTCCGGCGTAGACATAGTCGGTGACGCCGGCGGCGGTCGGCCACGGATCGGCCTTGGCAGCCGCCACGCCCCGGTCCAGCTCATCCACGATGGCCGCGCGGATTCCATCCACGGCTGCCTCCGTGAGTATCCCGGCCGCCTCCAGTTCCGACCGGAACCGCTTGAGCGGATCCCTCCCCCTGGCGGCCTCGAGATCGTCTTCGTCTCGGTACTTCTGGGTGTCGCCCACGTAGTGCGCCGAGATACGGGGGATCTTCGCCTCGATGAACGACGGACCCTCGCCGCGGCGGGCGCGCTCGATCGCCTTCCCGGTTACCTCATGGACAGCGAAGGCATCGGCTCCGTCCACCACATGGCCCGGAATGCCGAACCCGTCGGCCCGCCGGCTCAGATCCTCGACGCTCTGGGAGTAGGACGCCGGGGTGGACTCCGCCCAGCCGTTGTTCTCGCACACGTATATGACCGGCAGCTTCCAGATCGAGGCCAGGTTCATCGACTCGTATAGGATGCCCTGCCCGGCCCCGCCGTCCCCGAAGAAGCTGATGGAGACGTTGGACGTGCCCTTGACCTGCTGCGCGAAGGCTCCGCCGGTGGCGAGGCCGATGCTCCCGCCGACGATGGCGTTGGCGCCCAGCATCCCGATCTCGAAGTCGGCGATGTGCATCGATCCTCCCCGGCCCTTGCAGAGGCCGGTCTCGCGCCCGTACAGCTCGGCGAGCATCCCCGCGATCGAGCATCCCTTGGCCAGACAGTGCCCATGGCCGCGGTGGGTGCTGGCGATGAGGTCATGGTCCGACAGGTTGGCGCACACCGCGGTTGCCACGGCCTCCGCGCCGATGTAGGTGTGGACGAAGCCGGGCATGTCTCCCCGCTGGTACTCGAGCGTGACCCTTTCCTCAAACAGCCGGATCCTCATCATCGTCTCGAACATCTCGAGCAGCGTCCGGTCCGCGATGGTCATGCGGTCGCTCCTCCCTCGACCAGGCTCCGGTACTCGGCCTCGTTCTCGGCGATCCAGCCGATCACCTTCCCGATCGGGTAGTCCTCGCCGACCGGCGCACCATGATGCACGATCCCGTCGGCGCCCGCCTCGATCTCCATCTCCACCTTGTTGGTCTCCATGAGGAACAGCGCCTCGCCGGCGCGGACCGATGCCCCCTCGTCCACGAGCCAGTCGATCAGGTGGCAGTCGTCCATGTAGATACCGGTCTTGGGTATGAAGACCTCGTGGGCCATCGGGTGTTTCCTAGCCGGGGATCAGCACTTGCTTGCCGTTGCCCGAAGCCACCCCGCCCCAGGCGGAGGCCACGCCGGAGAGCGGCGTCGTGGCAACCGGGAGGATCAGATCGCCGGCGGTCGCCAGGTCCACCATCTCCAGGTACGTGGCGACCACCACGTCGCGCGGTACTCCGAAATTGCTGTATCCCCTGATCGTGAGCTGCTTACCGCGGACCAGCCCGGACGCGAGCGTGGCGACGCCGCTCGCCGCCTGCCCGACGTGGATCACCCGGGCCCCGAGCGCGGTGGCGGTGAGCGCCGCCTCGAGAGGACCGCCCCATAGGGCATCGAACACCACCTGGGCCCCGCCTTCGGCAGCGGCCTGCAATCGGCCGGCCAGATCGTCACCCTCGGTGGATACCACCGCGTCGGCCATCCCCTCCAGGGCCGCAAGCCGCTCGGGGTTCCGTCCCACGGCCACCACCTTCGCCGCTCCGGCAATGCGTGCCGCCTGGACCGCGATGCTTCCCGCCGCACCCGTCGCCCCCAGGACGATGGCGGTCTCTCCCGGCTGCAGCTTCGCCGCCCAGGTGATGGGAAGCCAGCCGGCGAGCGCGGCGGTTCCGAGCGCCGCGGCGGTGGCGGCATCCGCGTCGTCACGGATATCGACCAGGGCGATCTCCGGAGCATTGAAACGCTCGGCGGCGGTCCCGTCCCGCACCACGCCGAGGCCACCGCCCATGACGAACACGCGCCTGCCGTCCTCCAGGCGGCCCACTGCCTCGATGGCCGTTACGTAGGGCATGGGCGGGTGTCCGGCATAGAACCCGCCGGATGCGATGGCCAGATCGACCGGGTTGAGAGAAGCCGCCTCGAGCTCTACAGCGACTTCGCCCTCCGCCGGCGCCGGCAGGTCGCGCTCCTCCACGACAGGAGTAGCGCCGGGTGCGGTGATTAGGGCGGCCTTCATGGTGTCGTCTCCTTCTTGGGCAGGTAACGGTCGGCGTCTGCGAACACGTCGATCCCGCGGTAACCCCCCCGGATGCGGGTGATATGGGTTACACCGGCGGGGACCGTGTAGGTGTCACCGCGGCGGTAGGTGCGGGTCTCGCCTCCTATCGTCATCTCCATCTCCCCCTCGAGAACCACCCCCCACTGGGCGCCGTGGACGTGTTCTGGCACCTCGACATCGTGGTCGATCTCGTAGAACATCGGCATGCAGTACTCGTTCGGAACGATGTGAGCCCGCATGTCGACCGGGCTGTCCGGCACGGGCAGTGCCTTGATGAAGTCCGGGAAGCCTTCGCTCATGAAACGGTCCTTTCCCTCACAGCGTCGCGATCAGTGCCGCATACGAGTCGGACGATCCGGCCCGTTCATCAAACCGGTACACCTCCGGCGTAAACACGTGGGTCTTCTCGAAGGAATGCTTCAACCTCGGCAGTGAGGCAGGCCGCCATGGCGAGACCGGGCTCCCGGCCTTGACGATGGTGCGGATGCTCGCCCGGTCCTGCAGGATCGTGACGTCCTCGTCCGGGTTGCCCTCCACGACCAGAAGGTCGGCGTAGTTGCCCGGCGTCAACGTTCCGATCTGGCCGGCGTGCTGCGGCAGCGTGATGGCGCTGTTGCGGGTCATCGACAGCAGGGCCTCGAAGTGGGACATGCCGAGGAGGTCGACGAACAGCTCCATCTCCCTGGCATGCCACTGTCCGTACGGGGTCATGGCGAATCCCGACTCCGAACCCCCGATCATGGTGGCACCGGACTCGTGCGCCTTGGTGAGGATGGCGACCGCGGCGTCCAGCTCGCGCTTGAAACGGTCCCGCACGGGCGGCGAGAGGTTGGCCCGGTTGGCCTCCAGGGTGTTGACCAGCAGCGTCATGGCGGGGAGCAGTGGGATGTCCTTCTCCAGGACCATCTCGAGGGTCGGCTCGTCCATGTAGGAGGCGTGCATAATCCAATCGACGCCGGCCAGCGCCGCGTACTCGACCGACTGGCGGGACCGGGCGTGGATGGTGACCGGACGGCCCAGGCGGTGGGACTCCTCGACGGCCAGCTCGAGTTCATCCAGCCGGAAGGAGGCGTACTCGTCGGACGAGGCGCCGGATCCGGCGATCTTGATGAGGTTGACGCCGTCCTTCACCTCGTTGCGGATCTCCTGGAGCAGTTCGTCCCGGTTCCTCACCAGTGCACCGAATGACGACTCCGGGACCCCGATCCAGCTGGGGAAACCGTCCCCGATCCCCTGCTGGGTGGTGATCTGCTTTCCCGCGCAGGCCATCCGCGGTCCCTGGATGAGGCCGGCTTCGATGGCGTCCCGCACCGCGATGGCCACCGCATACGGTCCTCCCGGGTCGCAGCTGGAGGTCACGCCCGCCATCAGCGCCTTCTCCGCATCGACCGAGGCGCGGATCGCCCGGTACTCGGCCGGCGTGTAGATCGAAAGCTCCTCTTCGGACTCGGCCTCCCCGAAACTTATATGCATGTGCCCGTCGACGAGCCCCGGCATCACCGTGAGGCCGGTGGTGTCGACTTCTTCGTAGCCGTTCTCTGAAAACTCCGGTGGGACGGCGTCGGCGTGACCCACCCAGGCGATCCGGTCGGCCTCGACCACCACGCAGCCTCGATCGATGACCGTCTGGTCCTCGCATGGCAGTACCCGGCCCCCGTTGAAGCGATACCCGGTCATGGTCCTACCTCCTCCGCGCGCCTCAGATCGGGACGATGGGGAAGTACTTGCCTCCCATCGGCTCACCGATCTCTATCCCCACTTCGTCGTCCGAGTAATTGAACTCGTATCGTCTGCTGCCGAACCACCGGGTGCCGTCGGCAAAGAAGCGAACAACTATGGCCCGGCGAGGGTTGGTCGAGACGTTGGGTAGCGAGGCGTGCCAGGTCAGGCAGTGGTGCATGGACACCGATCCGGCGGGCAACGTGATCGTCTCCACCGGCAGGCCGACCTCGGCCGGATCGTCGATCGGCCTGACGGTGGGTGGCCGTAGCTCCTCCAGATAGGTCGATCCGGTTCCGAAGGCGGCGGGAAGGGTCTCGCCCATCACGTGGCTTCCCGGGACCATCTGCATCGCCCCGTTCTCGGCGGTCACGTCGTCGAGCGCCAGCCAGGCGGTGACGGCGTTCGGCTGAGCGAGCGGCCAGTAGGGATAGTCCTGGTGCCACTTGAGGCTGCCGCCCTTCCCGGGATCCTTGAACAGGGCGTTGTCCTCCAGGATCCGAACCTGGCGCGATCCCATCAACTGGGATGCCCACCCGGCCAGAATCGAGTTGAAGGAGACGATCCGGATGTTCTCGTCCCATGTCCAGAGGTTGAACAGGAAGCCCACCGACTTGCCCGGCTCGGGAGGGAGCACGCTGTCCTCGGGCCAGATGGCGGGATCGAGCAGGTCCCACTCCTCACCCTTTCCCCTCTGGAGTACGCGGGCCCTCTCCACGACGTCGCGCAGCATCTCCACCTGCTCGGTGGTGAACACACGGCCCGGCCGCAGAAATCCCTTGTGATGGAACTCGAGTAGCTCGTCGGCGCTCAGTGCGCTGGTGCGAACCTCGTCGGTCACTGTCTGCATGCTTGACCTCCTTGCGGTCCGGCAACCACCCGAACACATGTGGATGCCCTCATTCGATCACTTCCACAGATGACGTCTCCACGGTGCAGATAAGCGGCGGGTCCACATCGGCCCCGGCCTCGACCGAGTATGGCACTTCGCTTTCGGCTTCGATCCGGTCCACCGTGAACCCCACCTCGTGGTAGACCTCACTGGCGAGGTCTAGCCACATCGCCACCAGTTCCAGCCGCACCGCCACGTCGGCGTCGTTGCGCAACGTGCCGCCCACCGATTCCGACGAACACTGGCGGACGCTCGCCAGTATGAAGGTCTCGACGTCACGGTCACCCTCGGCGCGCGGTAGGTAGCACGATACCGCCAGCACCGAGATCGCGACCAGGAGGGCCAAACGCCCGCGGGTCAACGCTTGCGGCCTCACGATCCTCGCTGTTGCAACTGCTGGTTGTAGTAGTCGGTATAGGACATGACCTCCACGCCCCGCTCGACCGCGTACTCCATCACGCCGCGGGCCCAGCCCGTCCCCGCCTCGTTGTAACGGATCATCGCCCACTCGTGAAAACAGGCTCCGTAGACCAGGTCCGTGTCGACGATCTCGTCCACCCCTTCCTTGAGGACTTCGAGGAACTCGGCGCCCCGGTCGATGCCGTACCCCTCGAACCAGAAAGCGTCCGCCCAGTGCTGGAAGGGCAGTTCCAGGATGTCGGGGAATCCCTGCTCCTCGTACCAGAACGGCTGGATATCGAAGGGTGAGGGCATGTCGTGCTCCGAGTTCCGCCCCCAGGAGGTTACGTACTCGATTCCGTTATCCGCCAGCAGCTGCAGATGGTCGGGCCGGTCGGCGAGACCCAGGTAGTAACCGTGCGGGGTCCGTAGCCCGATGCAGTCGGTGCCCAGATGCTCCTTGATGAGCGCGGATGTCGCCTCCAGTTCGTGGCGGAGGGCCTCGGGCCGCGACTGCGGGAACAGCCCTCCCTTCCAGGTGTCGTCCTTGAAGAGAATGTGGCTGTAGGTGTGCTGCTGGACGTCGAGCAGCGGGTTGGCGGCTGCCTTCCTGAGCGCGGGGAGGCATTGGAGCAGCGTCCGGCCGCACACGAACAGCGTGCCCGTGACACCTACGGCTTCGTGGATGGCCGTGATGATGTCGAGTCCCGCTTCGGTGGTGTCGTCGGGCAGGGAGCCGTAGAAGCTCTCCCCGCCGCCCCGCGCCAGATTCTCACCGATAGCGTGATACTCGGTGTCGTAGCCCATCAACATCGTCGCCATGGCGATCCCTCCTTATGTGTGCTTATGTTTCGGTATGCCGGGCGGTGTCGAGATCCCCGAGCGCCACGCCGGTGATCATGTCGACGAGATGGCGGGGAGTGATCCCTTCCATGCTTTCGATCTCGCCCACCTTCAGGCCGTGGCGGAGCACGACCACCCGATCGCATACCTTCACGACATCGTGCATGTTGTGGCTCACCAGCAGTACCGCGACCCCTTGCTTCTTGAGGCGCTCGATCAGGTCGAGCACCAAGCGGGTCTGCTCGACTCCGAGCGCGGCCGTCGGTTCGTCGAGAACCACGATGTGGTTACCCCATGCCACGGCCCGGCCGACCGCTACCGCCTGCCGCTGGCCTCCCGACAGCTTGTCGACGGGCTGTCGCACCGACGGGATGTCGATGCTCAGCCGGTCGAGTATCTCCCGGGATTCCCTGTACATGCGGCGCCGGTCCAACCATCCCAGCCAGCCGAACAGTCCCCACCTGAAGGTGTGCTCCCTGTTCAGGAAGAGGTTGGTGGCGACATCGAGCGTGTCCACCAGTGATAGGTCCTGGTGGACCGTCTCGACGCCGAGCCGGTGGGCGGCCTCAGGGTTCTCGATGGACACCACGGAACCGTCGATGAGGATGTCCCCCGAGTCGGGGGTGAGGCCACCCGAGACGCAGTTCACAACGGTGGTCTTGCCTGCCCCGTTGTCGCCGAGCAGACCGAGCACTTCGCCGCGCCGGATCTCGAAGCTGACCTCCCTGGCGGCGCGGACCGCTCCGAACGACTTCGACAGGGAACGCACCTCGAGAGCAACCGAACCGTTGGGTTGGTCGGAAGCTGTCACGTGGGGGTCGAGAGGGGGTGGATTGTAGGTCTTTACCATCGCAGGACACCGGCCTGTCAGGAGGCCTCGTAAAGTATATCCGTCCTCAGGAAAGGAGGCCCGAGTGCCCGAATACGTGGTCCGAGCCGACACCACGCCCCCGTCCGACCTCTCGGGAACGGCCTTCAGCCATCTGGACGTGCGGTGGCTCGTGAGCGGCGAGCGGAACGGGGCCGAACTGACCGGCGTCGGCCAGACGATCTATCCCGCTCATGGAGGGACCCACGAGGTCCACCTGCACCCGAACGCGGAGGAGGTAGTAATCGTCCAGTCGGGCCGGGGCCGCCATCTGGTGGGAGACCGCTGGTACGACGTCGGGCCGGGCGACATCATCTTCATCCCGCGCAACACTCTCCACGGCGCCGAGTCGGTCGGTGACGAGGAACTGGTGATCTACTGGGTCCTGGGCGGGGTGGGAAGCCTTGAGGACGCCGGCTACGTCCCGGCAAGCGCCCTGTAGCTGTGGACCTCTGGCAGCACCCTGTCACGGAGCTAATCGACACGTACCGGAGCGGGAAGGCCTCGCCGCTCGAGGTTGTCGAATCGGCCCTCCGGCGGATAGAACTCCTGGATCCGTCCATCGGCGCCTTCCGTGAAGTGTTCCACGATCGCGCCGCCGAAGAGGCTCGGCAGCGGAGCGACGAGCTCGCCCGCGGGGATTGGGCCGGTCCGCTGCACGGCGTTCCGGTCGCCATCAAGGAGCTCTTCGACGTGGAGGGTGGGGTGGGGTGTTACGGGTCCACGATCCTGGCAGACCGCATCGCGCCGTCCGATGCGGCCGCGGTGGCCCGCTGGCGCGAGGCGGGCGCCATCGTGGTCGGCACCACCCGCTCGCACGAGTTCGGCTGGGGGATCACCACCCAGCATGCGACGCTCGGAAGCACCCTGAACCCCTGGAACACGGACCGCGTACCTGGAGGATCGAGCGGGGGGTCGGCGGCGGCGGTGGCGGTGGGCATGGTGCCGTTGGCACTAGGGAGCGACACCGGCGGTTCCATACGGATACCGGCATGCTTCTGTGGTGTCGCCGGGATCAAACCCACCTACGGCCGCGTTGCTAAGCGCGGCGCCGTGTCGCTCGCTCCGTCCCTGGACCACCCCGGACCGATCGCCCGAACGGTCCCGGATCTGGCGGTCGGGCTGGCGACAATGTCCGGCTATGACACTTCGGACCCGAGCACCCTGCCCGTCCCGCCGCCCTCGGCCATGGTGGCGCCCTCTCTGGCCGGTGTCCGGGTCGGTGTGGTAGCCGGTCTCCATCCCCGGCCGCTCCGCGAGGACCACCGGGTCAGGTTCGATGCGGCCATCGAGGCGATGTCGGAGTCGGGCGCCCTCCTCGTAGAACTCGGCTTTCCCGGGGCCGACGAGGTCAGGCCCACCTTCGCAACCATCCAGATGGCGGAGGCGCACCACGTTCATTCGTCGGTCATGGGGATCTTCCCCCGGCGGGCCTCCGAATACGGCGCCGACGTGAGGGGACGGCTCGAGATGTCGGCGGACATCGGCCTGGCCGACTACCTGTCGGCCCTGGAAGGCAGGCGCGCCCTCGGGCACCGTTTCGCCCGGCTGTTCGACGAGGTGGATGTGATCGCGACCCCAATTACGGCCGGTGGCCCATCCACGACGTCGGCGCCGGACGACTCGTCGGACGGCGCCGGGGAGGCCCCGTTCCGTGATGTGGTGATGGACTACACGGTTGCCCAGGACCTGTTCGGCCTCCCCGTATGCGCGGTACCGAACGGCTTGGACGGCGAGGGCCTTCCCCTGGGAATCCAGCTGACCGGGCCGTCCATGTCCGAGAACGCGGTGATGGGCGCCGCTGCGGGTGCCGCCGCGGTCCTCCCGAGCCCGGACTTCCCGCCGATCGCCGGCTCGTAAGCAGACAGACCAGGAGGGTGCTGAAAGAGACGGGGATGGGTTGGCCCGCGACGTCCGGACCGGGGGTTCCATTGCCGAATATCGGGCCAACGGGACATTTTTCAGTACCCTCCTAGGATGGCCGTCCGCGACCGAGGACTGTCTTGCCGACAGCTGCACTGAACACGGGCGTCGAGCTCTACTACGAGTGGCATGGGACCGCCGATGGCCCACCGGTGGTGTTCGTGCGCGGCACCGGCGCCGACGGCTCCCGCTGGCTTCCCCAGGTCGAGGAATACCGGCATCGCTACCGGTGCGTGATCTTCGACAACCGTGGAGCCGGGAGGAGTTCGGCCCCGCCCGGTCCCTACACCGTCCCGATGATGGTTGACGACACGATCGCCCTCCTGGACCATCTCGGGATCGATACCTGCCACCTGTCCGGCATGTCGCTCGGAGGCGCTATCGCAGTCAGGCTGGCGATCGACTTCCCCGAGCGGGTTACGACCCTGCAGCTCCATGGCGCCTGGGCGAAGACCCATGGCTACGCCAGGATGTACCTGTCGCTGCTGAAGCGGTTCCTCGAGGAGGGCGGTCTGGACTTCTACTACGAGGCGGCGCTTCTCTACCTGTTCCCGCCCGACTTCATCACCAGGGAATACGACCTCACCCTCGAGATTCTCCAACGGATGAAGGCCAACTCGTCACCCATGGCCGGCTTGGCCGGGCAGATCGAGGCCAACCTGACGCATGACGAAGCGGATCGGCTGTCTCTTGTCCGAGCGCCCACCCTCGTCACGGTGGGGGAACTCGACATGTGCCTGCCGCCGTATTTCAGCCGTGAGCTGGCCGACGGGATTCCCGGTGCGGAGCTGGTGGTCTTCCCCGGCGGATCGCACCTGTTCGGCATGCAAGATCCGGCCACCTTCAATCGGGTGACCCTTGACTGGCTGGCGCGAAACGGAGGGATCCAACCGGCGTAAGGGGTGGAGGTCCCCGGGTATCAAGAACGGGGCTGGAGACACGAATGTCCGGATTACGGATCAGCCGCATCCAGAATCCCAGGGATCGTGGGGGCATGCCATTTCTGTGGACGTCCAGAGGTCCGAGACACTATGTTTATGGGGTAGCCATCGCGTGCTACAGGCAGAGCAAGCGGGCGATTAGGGAGGGCGATGTGAGAACTGTAAGGATGTGGAGGTTGTTGGGCCTGCTACTGGTCCTGGCTCTGGTGGGGGCGGCATGCGGTGCCGAGGAGGCGGACACGTCGGCGGCCGACGCGGCTGCGGCCCAAGCGCGTGCCGCGGCTGCAAGCGCTGAGGCCGAAGCTTCCGCTGCGCAGGCTCAGGCCTCGGCGGCCCAGGCGGAAGCCGATGCGGCTGCTGCGGCGCTGGCCACGGCTCAAGCCGAGTTGGAAGCTGCCCAGGCGGCGGCTGCCTCTGCCATGGAGGGCGGTGAAGCTTCCCAGGCGGAAGCGGATGCGGCTGCTGCGGCGCTGGCGACCGCTGAAGCCGAGTTGGAAGCTGCCCAGGCGGCGGCTGCCGCTGCGATGGAGGGCGATGAGGCCTCCCAGGCTGCGCTGGCCGAGGCGGAGGCTGCTCTGGCTGAGGCGGAGCAGATGGCCGCAGAGCAGGCTGCGGCTGCGGCGGCAAGCAAGGGCACCATCGCATTCAGCTTTGGCAATGAGGGTGCTGGGATATACCGGCTCGTCGCCGACCCCGCCAGACTCGAGGCCGAGCGGCGCGGTTATGACTGGGTCGAGGGCTCGGCGAATGGCGACTGCGAGAAGCAGGTCCAGGACATCGAGGGCTTCGTGGCCGCCGGTGTCTCCGCCATCGTGTTCCTTCCCTTGTGCGGCATCGAGCCGTACCTGCCTGTGGTGCAGGCGGCCAAGGACGCCGGCATCGTCGTAGTCGGATATTCGACCGCGGTCCCCGGTGGTGACTCGTCCATCGTCTACGCGAACGTCGACGGAGCCCGCGCGGTGGCAGCTGAGGCTCTTCGCTGGTTGGAAGAGGACTTCACGGGCGATCCGGAGACCTTCTCCTGGGCGCTCTTCACGTTCGATCAGTGCGGAAGGGCGTGTACAGACCGTACCGATCCGATCCGAGAGATCATCACAGAAGCGACCGGCGTGGCTCCTCTCGAGGCGGAGTCGGTTGCCGAGGCCACCGGACTGGAAGCGACGGAGACCTTCCTCCAGGCTGATCCGGGACTCAACATGGTCATCGGGATCAACGACGGCGGAGCGCTCGGCGCCTATCAGGCATTCGTGGCCCAGATCGAGCAGGATGGCCGGGATCCGGGCGAGATCTTCGTCGGGGGAATGGACGGACAGAACGAGGCCTTGGAGCTGCTGGCCGGTGCCGATGAGTACGGCATCTACCGCGTTTCGGGAGCCATAATCATCGACCAGTTGGGCAAGGCCGTGGCGGACCTTCCTGCCAACATCCTCGAAGGGCAGCCGCCCACCAGCCTCGTACTCAACTACGTGGCAATCACGCCGGGTATGGCGAACTTCGCGCAGCAGGTGCTGGACAACTACGCGCAATTCCTGGGCTAGATCACCAGGTCAGGTATTTCGGGGCGGTCGGTGAGCGGTGTTAGGACGCATGCTCAACGGCCGCCTCGCCTGTTCTCATGAAGATGGATCCCGGATCGAGGCCTGATGCCCGGACGTGAGCGTTTAGGGCTGCGTTCGCGGGCCGCGGCTCTACTTGGAGACAACCAACAGGAGATCGCAGGTACCTGGGCGAAGATCCTCCGCAACGGGATCGTCGGGGCGTTGGTGGTGGAGGTTGTCTTCTTCGCCATCTTCTCCGACCGGTTCCTCACCGTGTCGAACTTCCGCCTGGTCCTGTTGCAGACCGCCGTCATCGCCACCCTTGCCATACCGAGCGCGCTGCTCCTGATGGCCGGGTATGTCGACTTCGCGATCGGCTCTATCACCGGCCTGTGTGCGGTTATTCTCGGAAAGCTCCTGGAAACCACGGGGATCGTACCCGCCCTGATCATCGTGGTACTGCTCGGTGTGGCGGTCGGCGCCGCGCAGGGAATACTGTGCTCCCCGCTGGGATTGTCGCCAATCGTGGTGACCCTGGGTTTCTTCACAGGGGTCCGCGGGGTGGTCTTCGTGGTGACCGACGCAAGGACAGCGTCGGGATTCGGCGACACCTTCGCGATCATCGGCCGGGGTCGGGTCCGCTGGCTGGAGATACCCGTTCCGGTCGCCATTGCCGCGGTGACCCTGCTGCTCGGGGCCATATTCCTCTACAGGACGAGATGGGGTCGCTACGTCGTGGCGATAGGGGTCAACTCAAGGGCGGCCTTCCGGGCGGGGATCCGGATCAAGGCGATACCCGTTTACCTCTACATGGCGACCGGAGCGGGAAGTGCGGTGGGGGCGATGATCTTGGTCTCGAGGCTTGATGCAGCGCCGCCGCTTACCGGGGATGGTCTCGAGTTGAACGTGCTGAGCGCGGTGCTCCTCGGCGGCGTCGCGTTCGGCGGCGGTCGGGGATCGTTGATCGGGGTGATAGCCGGCGTGCTGTTCGTCGGGCTCCTGAACAACGGGCTTCTCCTGTTCGGCGTGGCACCGTTCTGGTTCCGTGTGAGCGCCGGCGCGGCGCTCGTGGTGGCCGCCAGCCTCGACGCCATCGGCCGCCGCCTGGAGGGACGCAGCACCGGCGGGCTGGGCGCGCTGGGCCGCGGCGGACTCTGACCCCTCGCCGGTCCGATCCGCCCCCACCTACCGGAAGGACATCCGGCCCGGACCGGAAACTCCCGGCCTACGAGTCCACTATCTCGACGCTACGGTCGTCCAGCAGCGGGCGGATCTGCTTCACAGCCACTTCCGTGAAGTGCTCGGTCGCCTGGTGCGCGGCGAACGCGGCCCGGTCGACATACTTCTCCAGCAGCAGGAACCTGCGCCGGTCGTCCACGCTCCTGTAGACCTCGAACGCGAGGCACCCCGGTTCCTCCAGCACCAGAGCCGTATAGCTCCTGAGGAGGTCCGCCACTTCGCCGTCCTTGCCGGGTGCCGTCGTGTAGGTCGCCAGGACAATGGTCATGCCGTTTCCTTCCCTCTGCAGGTATTTATGTCCTCACGTGAGAGGATCGCCGGGACGCCTCGGATCTTACGCCGCGCCGGGACACTCCCCGTCCGGTCGGGCAGGCGATACAGTTCGGTCTGATGATTCCCGTTCTCACGGCTGAACAGTCCCGGCGCCAGGATGCCATGGCCACCGCGGATCCGCGCACCCTGCTGGACCGGGCGGGCCTGGCGGTCGCCTTGCAGGCGGTAGCCATGGGGGCAGGCTACGGGTCGACGGTGGCGGTGCTGGCCGGTCCCGGTAACAACGGGGGCGACGGATACGTGGCGGCCCGGTATCTGGCGGGGCGGGGGATAGCGGTGGACATCTACCCGCTGGCCGAGCCGCGCACCGATCCGGCGATATGGGCGCGGGACCTGGCCAGCCGCGAAGGGGCGCGGGTCCGGCGCTGGTCGGATACCAGGCATGCTGACATGGTGATCGACGCTCTGTTCGGAGCGGGCTTCCGTGGGGAGCCACCCGACCTCTCATCTTGGACTCCGCCCGGCCCCGGTGACGGAACCGGCTTGCCCTGGTTGGCGGTCGACGTGCCGTCCGGGCTGGACGCCACCACGGGAGAGGCGGCCGGAGGGACACCCTGCGCCCGGGCCACGGTCACCTTCCACGGATATCGGGTGGGGCACCTGGTGGGTTCGGGTCCCGACCGGTGCGGCGATGTCGTGGTGGCCGACATAGGCCTGCCGGATGTGGCGCCGGAGATGTGGCTGTGCGAGGATGCGGACGCCCCGCTTCCCGTGCGGTCCCGCACCGCACACAAGTGGTCGGCGGGTTCGGTGCTGGTGGTGGGCGGCTCGGACGGCCTGGACGGGGCCGCCACCCTGACCGCCCGGTCGGCGCTGCGAGCCGGCGCCGGGGCGGTGATGATCGCCTGTCCCCCCACGGTCGAGGAAAAGGTCCGGGCACCCGAGATCATGACCCGGGCGATCGGATCGGGCCGCTCGCTATCGGCGGCCGACCTCCCCCAGGTGCTGGAACTCGCTCAGCGCTTCGATGTCGTGATCATCGGACCCGGCCTGGGGTCGTCCCCCGACCTCGGGCCTTTCGTTAGCGGGCTTCTCCGGGGTTGGCAAGGGCCGGTGGCAGCCGACGCTGATGCCCTGAACGCTCTCGGCGATCCGGGAGGCCTGGCCCGCCCTGGAGACACCGTCATCACCCCGCACGCGGGAGAGTTCCGACGCTTGACCGGACGGGCAGCGACCTACCAGGAGGCGGCCCGATTGGCCGAGGACACGGGAGCTACCGTGTTGCTGAAGGGCGCTCCCACATTCGTCATGGGAGCGGACCGGTGGCTGGTCAACTCGGGCGGTCGCGAGCTCGCCACCATCGGCACCGGCGACGTGCTGGCGGGAATGATCGGAGCCTTCTGGGCCGCCGCCGGGGGGGACGGCGCGGAGGCGGCCCGGTCGGCCGCCTACTGGCATGGCAGGGCAGCATCCGAGTTGGCGGCCCGGCGCACCGTGACCGCCGACCTTCTGGTCGAACAGGTGGCCATCACCGCCCGGCGCTGAACTAGGCCCTCGGCCGAAGCCGGGGTCGCTCAGGCGATCTGCGTCATCCTCATCTCGCCGTGCTCCAGGATCAGGTGAGTGACCGCGTCGCTTCCGTCCCGGATGTGGGGCGAGGCGATGTGACGTTCCAGGTCTTCCTCGCTCCGCCAGTACTCGACGAAATAGAAGAGGCCGGGATCGTCGTTGACGCCGTGTAGCTGGTAGTCGACGCAACCCTCTTCCTTGAGGGTGGGGGCAACGAAGCCCGCCAGCGTCTCCCGAACCGTGTCCTCGGCGCCGGGCTCGGCCCGTACCCACGCCACGACGCTCAGAATGTCCTTGTCGGTGGTATCGCTCATGCCCGGGATTGTACTACTCGCTGCGGCGCGCACCGGAGTGTCCGGCCAGCAGGCGGGCGGGGTTCTTCTGTAGGAGCGTGTCCAGATCCGCGTCGGAAACACCCCGGGCTTCGAGACGGGGGACGATGTGGCGGAGGAAGTGGTCGTAGCCGTGACCGCCGTAGGCGGCCAGTTCGTGCTTGAAGCAGATGTCCTGGCCGGGGAAGATACGGTCGGTCAATCCTGATTCGATCAGCATGACCAGGGCGTCCATGCGGTCCTCGTCCGACGGGAGCCAGGTCTTGCGCATCGCGTAGTAGAGCTCCCGGCCGAAGGTGTCGAGGCCCAGGCCGGCACCGCACTTCACGGCTTGCTGGTAGCGGTCGAGGTCGGAGCGAAACCGGTCGTCGAGGTGGCTCTGGACCACCCTGCTCATGTCGGCGCCGGCGTCCGACAGGACCTCGATCACCTCCAGGGGTGAGTCGGCCCCTGCGGCCGAGTGGGCGATGAGAGCGCAGCCCACCTGCTGCTGGGCCAGAGCGGCGGCCTGTAACACCTTGCGCTCGGCCGGTTCCATCGGGTAGCCGGTGACACCCAACTCGCCGATCACCCCGGCCCTGATCGCGGTACCGTCCATGCCCTCGGTGAGGTCCCGGATCATCTCCGCGGCGATGTCCTCCACCGGCCAGCGGTGCAGGCCGGCCGGATGGGTGGCCTCGACGTAGAAGCCGCATCCGGCC
>JAPPGV010000152.1 GCA_028821235.1 bacterium | reverse complement strand
CATCCCCACCGGGTCTACCACCACCACATCCAAACACGCACGGGGGAGGGCCCGGCGGGCGGAGCCCGCTCGCCGCGACTTTCGCGTTCTCTCACCCACTCGGGACACCGGAGGTCGTCATGCCGCCATCGCTCCGGGACCCGCGGGAGGTCGCACAATGAAGGTCGGTTTCATCGGCCTGGGCAACGTAGGCTCCAAGCTGTCGAAGAGCCTGTTGAGAAACGGGTTCGAGATGGTGGTCCGCGACCTGGATCGGACGGCAGCCCAGCCGTTGCTCGACAGCGGGGCCGGGTGGGCGGACACGAACCGGGAACTTGCCGAGGCTTGCGATCTCGTCATCACCTGCCTGCCGTCTCCCGCCGCGGTGCGGTCGGTGATGGAAGGCCCGGACGGGGTGTTGGAGGGTCTGGGAGTCGGCAAGATCTGGCTCGAGATGAGCACCACCGACGAGGCTGAGGTGCGGCGTCTTGGCGCGCTGGTCGCGGGCACCGGCGCCCGGCCGATGGACGGGCCGGTATCGGGCGGATGCCACCGGGCGGCGACCGGCAACATCTCCATCTTCGTGGGCGCCGAGCGGGAGGACTTCGAGCGGGCGCTGCCGGTGCTCACCACCATGGGCCGCCGGATACTCCACGTGGGGGGACTCGGATCGGCCTCGGTCTTGAAGGTGGTCACCAACTACCTGGCCTCGGTGCATCTGGTGGCCCTGGGCGAGGCTCTGATGGTGGCGCGCCGGTCCGGTATGGACCTGAACACCGCCTACGAGGCGATCCGGATCAGTTCGGGCAACTCGTTCGTCCACGAGACCGAATCCCAGGTGATCCTCAACGGGAGCTACAACATCAACTTCACGATGGACCTGGTCGTGAAGGACATGTCGCTGTTCCAGCAGTTGGCCGACCAGCAGGACACGCCTTTGGAGATCTCCCCCCTGGTCCTGGACATCTTCCGCCGGGGCGAGCAGGTCTACGGGTCAAGAGCCTGGTCACCCGGCATCGTCCGGTTCCTGGAGGACGCCTGTGGCGTGGACTTGAGGGCCCCGGGCTTCCCCGAGGAGATAGTCGACACCGAGCCCGAGCAGCCCGGCTACGAAGTCGTGCCTTCGGTCACTTGACGATCCTGTCTCGCCGCGCGGTCTCCGCAGGCCGCGATCTCGATAGATAGACAAGTGCCGGGCAAACCGGCAGTGGCGATTTCATGCAATCCGGGTCGAGTCGGACCTGCTCTGCGCGTCGGCGAGGAGGCGGCGGCCGGAGCGATCCAAGACCGCTCCCACCACGCCGGCTATCGCGATGCCGCCGCCCACGAAGTGCAGGGCGGTCACGGGCTCGGAGAGCAGCCAGTGCGCCTGGGCGCTGGACAGGACCGGTTCGGCTCGTTGCATGAGGGGTGGGATGTTGGCGGGTAACCAGCGATAGGCCCAGGTCATCAGCGCCAAGCCGACCCCTCCGGGTATCACGGCTACGTAAACGATCAGCAGCCAGTCCCGGGTGGTCACCGGGCCCGGATCCCAGCCGGTGAGCGCCATGAACAGGGTCACGCCGATCGCTGCTATCGCGAGGATGGCCCAGAGCAGCACGATGGCGTCCATGTGGGCCCTGGAGATCTTCAGGATCACCAGGTAGAACGCCCAGCAAACCACCCCCGAGCATGCCAGGGCCATCCCGAGCGGATCGCCTCCGAGGCCGGTGGATCCCCCGTAGGCCACCAACCCGGTGCCGAGGACCGCCACCACGACCCACAGCCGGAACCGGGCGCCGGGGCGTTCCCCCAGCATCGGGACGGCGATCACGCTCACGATCAGGGGCGTCACAGAGGTCAGCAGCGCTACATCTGTCACCGAGGTGAGCTTGGCTGACACGACGAAAGCCGGCTGGGCGAACGCCACCAGCAGACCCGGCAGGATCGCCCAGCGCATGGAGGAGAGTGACGGGCGCGCCTCGGGTCTAGCGGCGAGTCTCCAGACGACCACGAGGCCCAGCGCCGCGGCGCCGATCCAGAGTCGCCAGAAAGAGAACTGGAGCCCGCCGAGGCTGGTCGCCTTGATGGCCACCAGGCCGGTACTCATGATGAAGATACTGGTTGCCATGGCCAGGAGCGGGATGCCTAGGCCGTCTCCACGCAGCGCTGTGGTCGGGTAAGGGCGGGCCAAGCGGGGTCTTCTCCATGGTGAACCGGGCCTGGAACGCTCCTGTCCCGGGCGAGGAGAGAATACCCACCTGCTCCTGATCTCCCGATGGCCGAAGCGGCCAGGCTACGGTTACCCTGCTTCGGCCGAGCAATCTCCGAGCAGCGAACCTGGAGACCGCCCTTTGAGCCCGACGCCCGCCATCCTCAGTGCCTCATACGCCTTGGCCCATGCTCCCGATCTGGTCAGGTACGGGTCGAAGCCGGTGCGCGAGATCGGTCGGGATCCATCGCTACTGGCCCGGATCAATGGGTCCCTCCGACCTTGGGACGAAGTGGTGGCCTACCCGCCGAACCAGGTCTTCATCGGCAATCTCGCACCGGAGGACCTGGCGTCCATCACCCGTCCCTGGTACGAGAACAGGATCGGCTCGGCAGGTCCCGCGGGGGCCTTCGGGCGCATGGTCACCCAGCCTGCCCTGTACGGGCTCATGAAGCTGTGTGATGATTTCGATCTGCTCACCATCGACGGGGAGCTGGCAGAGCAGGCCGGCGCCGATCTGGTCGACTTCGATCATCGGAGGGATCGCATCACGGGTGTCGACCCGGCCGAGTTGCGGACCATCGCGGAGGAGAGTGACGGTCTCGATCTCCACCACGACGGACGCCTGGCCGGGTTCATCCGAACTGCCCACGATCAGGACGAGTCGCTGGCCGCGTCGGTGCTGCTGGAGAACCTGGCCAGCAAGGCGACCGCAGTCCTGGCAGTTTCCGATCTCCTCAGGAGCACTCGCGTCGAGGCCGGTGACATCGACTACCTGCTCAACTGCGGCGAGGAGGCGGTGGGGGACCGGTACCAGCGGGGCGGGGGCAGCCTGTCGAAGGCGGTCGGCGAGGTGGTGGGCTGCGGGAGCGCCACCGGATCGGACATCAAGGCGTTCTGCTCGGCGCCGGTGCACGCGCTGATCGCCGCCGGCGCGATGGTGGCCGCGGGTGTGTACAGGTACGTGGTGGTGCTGGGCGGCGGATCGCAGGCCAAGCTCGGCATGAAGTTCGGCGCTCACCTGCGCAACGGGGTACCGGTGATGGAGGACTGCCTGGCCTCCATGGCCTTCCTGGTCGGTCCGTCCGGCGCCGACGGCGACGGGATGGAGTTGCGGCTCGATCTCGCCGGCAAGCATCCGATAGGGGCCGGCTCCTCCCCGAAGGCGGTGTACGAGTCGCTGGTGGTGGAGCCGCTCGTGAGGGCTGGTCTCAGCATGACCGACATCGACAAGTATGCGGTGGAGATGCACAATCCGGAGATCACGGAGCCCGGCGGGAGCGGCGACGTGCCGAGAATGAACTACCGGACTCTGGCGGCGATGGCGGTGCTGCGGCGCGAGATCGGGAGAGGGGACATGGACCCCTTCGTGGCCGAGCGGGGCATGCCCGGCTTCGCCCCGACCCAGGGACACATCCCGGCCGGGGTTCCCTACCTCGGACACGCCCTGGAAGCCATGCGCCGCGGCAGCCTCGACCGGGCCATGATCGTCGCCAAGGGGAGCCTGTTCCTGGGCAGGATGACCCAGCTGGTCGACGGGGTCTCCTTCATCGTCGAGCGGCCGGCGGTGGCGCGCCGCCTCCGGTAACGAGCAGGGCATCCGTATCATTGCATTGACAATCCGGGTGGACCGGACCGTCGGACCGGTGACACACACGGCGTCCGGGGCTGTGGCCACCGCGGGGGAAGCTCGGAGTAATGGGAAGGCCTTCCAGCGCGGGGAATCTGATGATATATGTGGTTATGTTCATCAAATCGGATAAAATCGGAGGCTAACGATGGGCGAGATTGTGGTCGACATCGAACTGGAGAACGCGGTGGATGTCGACCTCGTCAGGCAGGGACACCTGCAGGAGGCCGAGGTCCGCCGGGCGACGGTAGGGGCGGTCGTGGATACGGGTGCGCTGATGCTGGCGCTCCCCGAGGATGTTGTGGCGCGTCTGGGAGTGGCGATCGTGGACAGGGGAACCGTCTCCTATGCGGACGGTCGCCGGGGCGAGCTGCCGATCGCTGGCCCCCTGACCGTGCGCATTGGTGACCGCTGGGCCTTCGCCCGATGCGTCGTAGTACCACCGGACGTCGACGCGTTGGTGGGCCAACTCGTGCTGGAGGAGCTGGATCTGGTGGCCGACTGCCGGAACCAAACACTGGGCCCCCGGCCCGAGGCGCCGGACTTCCCCGTTTTCAGGATGTAGCTGCGGCCGATCCGGCAACGATTTGCCCCGCCTGTGCCGGATGGGCGGGGCGATAGACTCTCGAAGACCCGCCGCGATCGCGTCGTCAACGACTGCTTGACCCCCGGCGGCCAAGGCCCCACGCAGGAGAGGAGAGCGCATGGATCTGACAGGTAGGAGGGTGGTGGCCATCGGTGAGCGGGAAGGCGTCACCGGGCCCAGCCTCAAGCTCCTGGCCGAGTCGGCCGGCGCCGACGTGGTGTTCAGCGTCACCCAGTGCTTCGTCTGAACGGCTGGGGGCGCGATGGACCTGGAGGACCAGGCGAACGTGAATCGCCTGGCCGAGACCTCCGGCACCGACGGCATGGTCGTGTTGCTGGGGCAACCGGACGCCAACAGCGCCGGTCTCTTCGCGGAGACGGTGACCAGGGGCGATCCGACCTGGGCAGGTCCGTTGGCCGGAGTCCCGTTGGGACTTCCCGTATATCACGTATTGGAGCCGGAGATAAAGGAGCAGATGGACGGCGATCTCTACGATGAGCACGTTGGTCTGATGGAACTCTCCGCCGACGTGGACGAGATCATCAAGTGGGTCGCTGTCTACAGAGACTGACTCGTAGCGTCGAGGGCTCACCAGCCCCGATGAACAGGTGGACGAGGGATGGCGGTGGGCTGTGGGCACCGTCCTCGATAAGGGAATGCATTAGGCCCATCAGCGTTTAGGCGTGAGCGCCTGGACGCCCCCGTCCCAAACAAATGTACCGCTGGCCGCCATTTTGCGGCTGTCTTCGACGGTGTGATCTACACAAAGCTGACATGTTCCGCCGCGGAGCCTGTCAGGCCCCTCGCCCCGCTGCTAACGCCTCCACGGTGTGAGCAGTCCATGCAGCCCCGCCCGGTCGATCAGGTCCTCGGCGCGCGCCTGCGCCTCGCGCATGACCTCTTCCTCGTCGACCATGGTGCAGCGCCCGTTCTCGAGCGCCAGGTTGCCGTCGATGATGGAATGGACCACGTCCGATCCCCGGACGCAGTAGGTGATGGCGGAGACGGTCCGGTGCCAGGGGGTCAGGTGGGGGCTCTTCATGTTCACGACGATGATGTCTGCCAGCTTTCCGGGTGCCAGCTCACCCGCCTCGATGTTGGCGTAACGGGCACCCTCCCTCGTGGCCATCTCCAGGGCCTCCTCCCCGTTGCTGATGGTCGGCTCCAGGGTGTGGACCCGCTGGAGGAGGATGGCCTGCTTCATCACCTCGAACATGTCCTGGCGATGGTTGCAGCACGGACCGTCGGTGCCGAGACCGATCGGCGCGCCTGAGGCTCGCAGGTCCCTGAGCCGCATCACCCCGAGGGCGATGTACTGGTGGGAGATCGGACAGTAGGCGATGCCCGTGCCGGTCTCGCCCACATGGTCGATCTCGGCGTCGTCGAGGTAGATCCCGTGGGCGATGGTCGCCTCCGGTCCGAGCAGGCCCTCCTGGTAGAGCCACTCGACCGGGCGGATACCGTATTCCTCCAGGTAGGTGGGTGGGTCCTCCAGGCGTTCCGAGCAGTGCGTATGCCAGCCGACTCCGGCCTCTCGAGCCAGGGCCACGCTCCGCCGTACCAGGTCCTGGTCGTTGTAGATGATGTTGAGGGGAGCCGGCCAGACCTGCACCCGCTCACCGGCCGGGTACTGCTCCATCGCGGCGGTGGTGATCTCGATCTCCTCGTCATTGGAGTAGGAGAACAGCTCGCCCGCCAGGTTGAATCGGCGGGCTATGTCGGTCGCCTCGCCTACGATGCCGCGGGCCACGGCCCCCCGCAGCCCCACCTCGTGGATGGCGCCGGCCACGGCCAGGGTGGTGTCGAGATCGGACGGCGCGTAGTGGTTGTCGATCACCGTGGTGGTACCGGCCTTGAGGGCTTCCACCGCTCCCAGCTTGGCTCCAATCCGGCCCTCCTCCAGGTTGATGGAGATCGAGAACGGCCACATGAAGTCGGTCAGCCAGGTCCACAGCGGCATCCCCTCGCCCAGCCCGCGGGCCAGACCCTGGAACAGGTGGTCGTGGGTGTCGATCAACCCCGGCAGGACGGCATGCCCGGAGCAATCGATGGTACGTCCCGCCCGGTACCCGGCCAGGTCCTCGTCCGGGCCTACCGCCACGATCCGATTGCCCGACACCGCCACCGACCCGGGCTCGATCACCCGGCGCTCGTCGTCCACGGTCACCACCGACCCTCCCGTCAGGAGGAGGTCGCAATCTCGGCTTGTCTCGTTCATCTGAGGGAACCTCCTAGTTGGCGGCCGTTCCGCCGGTGCCGGCTGCGCGGTCCGGGATCTTGAGGAGTCGGGAGGCCGTGCCGCCCATGATGGCTTCCATCTCCTCCTCCGTCACCGCGGGACCGCCGACCTCGGCGGCCACCCGGTTGACCGCGCGGAAGATGTCGGAGGCCACCCCGCCGGGGCCGGACTTCTGCTTGTCGTTGTTGTCGGACCCGTAGACCGCCCGGTCCAGCGCGCCGAGGCTCCTGAGCTTGTTCAGCACCCGGTACAGATCGCGGGGATCGCCCCCCGCGTAGTAGGACAGGTCGGCATAGAAGTTCGGGTGCCGGGCCACCACGGCGATGCCCTCGTCCACATAGGGAAAGGCCAGGTAGACGACCACCTTGAGCTCCCGGTAGCGGATCCCGAGCTCGTCGAGGAGGACCGGACGGGCGTGGGGCATGGGAGCGTTGATGATCGGTGTGAATCCGGTGTGGGTGTGGATCGGGAGGTCCAGCTCGAGACACTTCTCGTAGACGGGCGCAAGTCTCGGGTCGGCGGGATCATGATGGTGGTACGTAGGCAGGAGCTTCATCATGCGGAACCCGAACTCGGTGACGCACCGTTCGATCTCCTCGGTGGCCGCCCGCACGTCGCGGAGCGCGTCCACGCACGCCACGCCGTACAGGCGTCCCGGATGCGCGGCGCACTGGGCCGCGGTGTAGTCGTTGGGCACGTGGACCTCGTGACGGTCCGGGTGGTCCGGATGGAACGTGGTGCGGCGCAGGTCCGATCCGTGCGCCAGGCCGACATCGATTCCGGCCCGGTCCAGGAGGTCCACCAGGGCCGCCCCGTCGGTCCAGACGTACTCCCCGCCGTAGGGACGGTACAGCTCCTCCATCCACCAGACGGGAGCGTGGCGGGCCGTCTCGGTGAGGTAGAGCAGCACGTCGACGGTAGGCATCGGATCAGTCCAGCTTGTACAGGCGCTGGGCGTTCCCGCTCACGATGCCGTCGATGTCCGCGGTGGTGAACGGCTCCCGGCCGGTGCGATCGGCCACCTCGTTCAGCTCGCCTAGGAGCTGGGTCCCGATCTGCTGACCTCCGCCGGTCCGGTCCTTGTCGTTGTTGTCCGAGCCGTACAGAACCCGGCCCAGGGCGCCCAGACCGCGGAGTTTGTCGAGAGCGTCGAACAGTGGCCCCGGCCCAGCCCCCATGAAGTAGGCGATGTCGGCGTGGAAGTTGGGGTGGCGGGCCACCACCGCGATGCCCTCGTCCACGTAGGGGAAGTTGATGTAGACCAGCACGCGGAGGTCGCGGTAGCGGATACCGACCCGGTCCAGCCGTTCGGGGTGGCCGTACCGGAGCGCGGCGGTGATGGTCGGCGAGTAACCGGTGTTCACGTGGGCGACGATGTCGAGCTCGAGGCAGCTCTCCAGCATGGGCGCCAAGGCGGGATCGTCGATGTAGTAGTTCTGGTAGGTGGGCAGGAACTTCGAGGACTTGAAACCGTATTCGTCCACGCAGCGCCGTTGCTCGATGACCCCGGCCCGCACGTCCCGCAGCGGATCGATGTTGGCCACGCCGATCAGCCGGTCGGGGAAGAGGGCCACCTGTTCCGCCGTGTAGTCGTTGGGCACGAACACGTGGCGCTGGTCAGGGAAGTCGGGGTGGTAGGTGGTGCGGCGGATGTCGGAGCCCTGCACCATCCCCACGTCTACCCCGGCCCGGTCGAGGATGCCGACGATCGCCTCCCCGTCCGTCCAGATGTACCCGCCGCCGTAGGGGCGGTAGAGCTCCTCCATCCACCAGATCGGCGCCTGCTCCGCGGAGTCGGTCAGATGGAGGTGGCAGTCCACCGTCACCATGGGAACGTACCTCCCCGCCCGACACTCGTCGTGATATGGCCGCCTCGTAGCGTATCAAGGTGCCACGCAGGTGCGACAATTGCCGGCGCGGATCAGGACCGAGGTCGATGACGAACGTGAGTAGCACATCCCGGACCTCCGGCACCACGGTTAGGGCCGCGGTGTGGAGGGAACCTCGAGCACCGTTGAGTATCGAGGATGTGTGGCTGGCCGATCCGGCGCCGGGCGAGGTCGGCGTCCGGGTAGCGGCTACAGCGATCTGCGGCAGCGACCTCGCCTACGTGGATGGCCATTGGGAGTCTCCGAGTCCTGCGGTCCTGGGTCATGAGGCGGCGGGGATGGTCGATCGGCTCGGCCCGGGCGTGACGGATCTGGCGGTGGGCGACCGGGTGGTCGTGACGCTGATCAGGAGTTGCGGATCGTGCCGTCGCTGCTTGGCGGGGGCTCCGGTGGGCTGCTCGGGACGGTTCGCGCTGGACGAGTGCGGTCCGCTGCGCGACGCGCGCGGGTCGGAGATCCGGCAGGGTCTGGGGGTGGCGGCGTTCGCCGACGCGGTGACCGTCCACCGATCCCAGGTTGTCCGGGTGGGCCCGGAGATCGCCCTGGACGCGGCGGCGCTGCTGTCGTGCGGCGTGCTGACGGGCGTGGGGGCGGTCCGCAACACCGCCCGGGTCACTCCGGGATCCTTCGTGGTGGTGCTCGGAGCCGGCGGCGTGGGGCTCAACGTGGTGCAGGGCGCCCGGCTGGCCGGAGCGGCGGAGGTGATCGCCGTCGACCCGGATCCGCGCCGGCTGGCTGCGACCGTCCGGCTCGGCGCAAGCACCGCGGTCGCGGTCAGGGACGATGTGGGGGGTGAGGTCCGGGCCGCGACAAAGGGCGAGATGGCGGACTACGTGTTCGTGGCCACGGCGGCGGTATCCGCGATCGAGACGGGACTCGACCTGCTGGCGAGGATGGGGACACTGGTGCTGTTGGGTATGCCGCCGAGCGGGGCGAGGGTTAGCCTGGACCCGGTTGCGGTGGCGAGCACAGGCCAGCGGATACTCGGCTCGAAGATGGGTTCTGCCCGGCCGGACCGGGATATTCCTGCCCTGGCCGCCCTCTACAGGGAGGGTCGCCTGGAACTGGACGGCCTCATCACCGCCCGCTACGCGCTCGCCGAGATCGGGGAGGCCCTGGGGTCGGCTCGCATCGGTGACGCCCTGCGCAACGTGATCATCACCGACGAGAGCTTGATCGCATGAGGATCGTAGACCTAGAGACCTTCGTGGTGGCCAACCCGAGACCGGATCTCGGCGGCCCCTACTTTGTCTTCGTGAAGCTCACCACCGATGACGGGATCGTCGGGTATGGCGAGCACTACGGGGCCACCTTCCGACCGCCGGTCGTGGAGGTCATGCTGGAGGACCTGGCCGGGGCGTTGCTGATCGGCCGGGACCCGTTCCTGATCGAGCGTTTCTGCCGGAGCGCCTACGGGCGGGGGTTCACTGCTAGACCCGACGTGACCCTGGGCGGCGCCATCAGCGCCCTGGAGATGGCCTGCTGGGATATCATCGGCAAGGCCGTGGACAAGCCAGTCCACGCGTTGCTCGGCGGCCGGGTGAGGGATGCGGTGCGTTCCTACACGTACATCTACGACGAACCGGGTGTCGAGGGCGATGCCGTGTACCGGGATCCCGAGTTGGCGGCCCGCCGGGCGGCCGCATACGTGGAGAAGGGCTTCACTGCTCTCAAGTTCGACCCGGCCGGTCCCTACTCCTCCATGGGCGGGTACCAGCCCCTCCTGGAGCGGATCGAGCTCTCGGCGCGGTTCTGCTCGGCCATCCGCGAGGCGGTGGGGACGGATGCCGACATCCTGTTCGGCACCCATGGGCAGTTCACGCCCGCCGGCGCGATCCGGCTGGCAGCCCGGCTGGAGCCCTACGATCCGCTGTGGTTCGAGGAGCCGGTCCCGCCCGACGATGTCGAGGGTATGGCCATGGTCCGCCGGCACACCTCGATACCCATAGCCGCCGGGGAGCGGCTCACCGGCAAGGCGGAGTTCGCCCGTCTCCTGGCGGCGTCGGCGGTTGACATCGTCCAGCCCGATCTGGGGCGGTGCGGCGGCCTCCTGGAAGGCAAGAAGATCGCCGCCATAGCGGAGGTCCATGGCGCCCAGATCGCGCCCCATTGCTACTGCGGACCGATCGTGGCCGCGGCCAACCTGCAGCTGGCCGCCTGCTCTCCCAACTTCCTGATCCTGGAGGCGATCGAGGACTGGGGCGGGTTCCACGCCGAGCTTCTCAAGACCCCGCTTCGGTTCGAGAACGGATGCACCGTCGTTCCGACCGCCCCCGGCTTGGGAGTGGAGCTCGACGAGGAGGTCCTGGCCGCCAATCGTTACGAGGGCGACGATCTCCATATCGAGATGGTCGACGACCCGGTCGACCACAACGATCCCCGCTGGTGAGACGGCTGCATCACCCGTAGCGTTCCGAGAGACTTCCCCTGCCGCGGCGCGGCGAGCCGCTGGAGGGGACTCCGCGCCGGGCTGCCTACGCCCCGCCGATCCGGGTTGACCGCAGGTTCCCGCCGAACCGGGCGGTCTCCCCACCGGATGTTGTTGGATCAGCCGGATCATGGCCCGGTTCGTGTCACACCCACGTTCTATGGTATTGGATAACCGTAAATACCAATGGTCCGGTCCGGACGTCGGCCGGATCATCGACGGTCAGACCGTCGAGCAACCTCCACCCGGGGGATGGTGGGACGCGCTCGGCTCCAAGGTGGTGGCGGTGGGGGAGGGCCCAGCGGGGGAAGCCGGAGTGGCGATTTTCGCGTTCTTCCGCGGGCTCAGGAGACCGGAAGGGCGCCGAAGAAGACGGGGATTGGTTGGCCCTATGTGGCCTCGGACCGGAGGTCTCGCTGCCGACGTTCGGGCCAACCGGGCGCTCTCCGGCACCCTCCTAGAAGACGATCAGGCCGCGGGCCTGTTCACCGGCTGCGAGGGCGCGGAAGGCTTCGTTGGCCTGGTCGAGGTCGTATCGCCGGGTGATCAGATCTCCGATCCTCAGCCTGCCCGCCATGGCCAGCTCGACCATCCTCGGGAACTCCACGGCGGGGTTGCTGCTGCCGTAGTTGGAGCCGAGGACCCGGCGCTCTCCCGCGATGAGATGCATGGGGTTCACTGCGAAGGTCTCGTCAACGCCGGTCAGGCCGATCACCACCTCGACTCCCTGCGGGGCCAGGATGCGGAGGCCCTGTTCCATGGCCTCGGTGCTTCCGACCGCGACGATGCACGCGTCCACTCCGTGACCGGTCAGCCCCATGACCCGGCCGACCAGGTCCTCCTTGGTGGAGTTGACGGTGTGGGTGGCGCCGAACTCTCGCGCAAAGTCCAGCTTGGAGTCGATGACGTCGACACCGATGATCGGGTCGGCCCCGGCGAGGGCGGCAGCCTGGACCGCGTTGAGGCCGATGCCCCCGCATCCCAGGATCGCCACGCTTTGGCCCTCCGTGACGCGGGCTGTATTGACCACCGCCCCGAAGCCGGTGGTGACCGAGCATCCGATCAGCGCCGCCAGGTCGAGCGGGAAGTCCTTCCGGATGCTCACGGCCCCTTCCTCGGGAACCACGATGTAGGGGCCGTAGGTGGCCGGACCGTAGTGGTAGACATCCGTGCCCCGGTACTTGAAGCGGGTTGTCCCATCGGACATCCGGCCGAACGGCGGCTCGTTGAGGCAGAGGGCGGGATAGCCCAGATGGCATGGTCGGCAGGTCAGGCAGTTGGGCGCCCAGGAGATGACCACGTGGTCCCCCGGCGACAGCGTGCGACATCCCGGACCCACCGCGTCGACGATGCCGGAGCCCTCGTCACCGAGCACGATCGGGGTCGGTGCGCCGGAGTGGGTGCCATCGGCGGTGAGCAGGCAGCTGTGGCACACCCCGCTGGCAGTCATCTTGACCCGGACTTCACCGCATCGGGGATCGTCGAGGTCCAACTCGAGCATTTGCATGGGTTGGCGCGCCTTCACGAGGACGGGTGCGGTAATGCGCATTTCTCTTGCTTCCTTAGGGAACGGGAATCGTGCCCGGCTCCGGTGGGGTGGCGGACTGCAGTCGGGATCGGCCCGGATTGTCAGGGCTGGATCATATGCGGCCGGCAGGACTCCGGCGCCATCCTGTTTCCGCGCATAGCGTTAGGTGACGGATAGAGTTCTTGCCATGGCAGTTGGTAGGGAGCGTCACCGTGGGGAGGGGACTGGTAGCGGCGGGGCGTGGTCCTGGTTCCTCTACGGCCCGGTCTTCCTCGTCCTGCTTCTGGCCGCTGCGTGTGGCGGGGAGGATTCCGGCGAAGAGTCCGAGATGATGGCGGCGGCCACCGTGGCCCCGGAAAGCCTTTCGGACGAAGCCATGGTGACCACCACCGCGATGATGGCGGTGGTCCAGGAGGCCTCCGCTGACATGGAGGAAGCCGCAGACGGGGAGTCCTCGCTGCCGTCATCGAAGGATGCCGGATTGCCAGCCGCGACACCGGCCGACCTCGGGCGTGACGTCATCTACCGGGGAACCATCTCGGTGCGGGCGTCGGATGTCGAGGCGGCCGCTCGTGAAGCTGTCAACATCGTGCAGGGACTGGGGGGATTCGTCTTCGGGCAGCAGGTCAGCAGTAGCCCCGAGCCCGAGTCGCACCTGACCTTCAAGGTCATGCCTGCTGACTTCATGCCGGTTCTGGACAGTCTCGCCGGCGTGGGCGAACTGGTCGAGAAGCGGATCACAGCCGACGACGTGACCGAGCGGATCGTCGATTTCAGAAGCCGCATCGCGACGGCCGAGGCGAGCGTCCTACGTCTCCGGGACCTGTTGCAGGAGGCCCCCGACCTCGAGAACGTGGCTCTGATCGAGCGGGAGCTCGTCCAGAGGGAGACCGATCTGGAGACCCTGCGCGGGCGCCTGCGAACCCTCACTGATGCGGTCAGCCTGGCCACCATCGAGATGGCCATACTCCAGCTCCATGAACCGGTTCCCGAGACCGGCATCGACGTGGACGCATGGGTTTCCGACTCCGACGAGGATCCCTGCCTGGGCGAAGAGGTGCTCGTAACCTCCCCCGATGGCGACGCCTACTTCTGCGTCCAGGTCGAGAACACCGGCGAGGTCGCCCTCACCGACGTGGAGGTGACCTCGGAGGCCCTCCGCCTACGTCCCCAGGACAGCCGCACCGACCCCCGGTCGTTCCAGTTGGTGTCGGGAACCTTCGACAGGATCGAGCCCGGGGAGCTGCTCAGCGCCGTGTTGCGCGTTGCCATCAGCGAGGGGCGTATCGCCGGACGGGTGGCCACCAGGGGCGGCGTCGAGGTGGGGTTCCAGGTCTCCGGCACCCCGGTTCCCGATGATGGCGTCCCGTTGGACACGGTGACCAACGACGCGATCACTTTCGTGGTGGTAGACGAGGAGGAGGGACCGCCGTCTTTCATCGACTCGGTCGTCACCGGTTACGGGGGTCTGGTCCGAGCCCTCGCTTACATCGTGGCCACCGTCGGCCTGTTGCTCCCCTTCATCCCCGTCGTGGTTGTGATCGGCGCCGTTTACTGGTGGATCCGGCGGTGGATACGCGGTCGCCGATCCGGTCGGTCGATCCCCGCGGACTCGAGCCCGGACCGTTCACAGGACCCACCGGACGAACCACGCGATTAGCCGGTAGTCCGCATCGGGGATCGTGTTCCGGTGGTGCGGCTCGATAAGCTGCCACCCGTGTGACCGATCCGCTGCCAGAACTCACCGGAAGGAGTGTCGATGACCATGACAACCACGGATCTCGAGAGGGTCATCACCGCGGCTGCTGAGCATCCTGGCGCGATGGACGACCACGAGGTGTCGGCGGTCGAGCAGACCGTGGAGTTGCTGGACAGGGGCGAGATCCGGCTGGCGGAGAAGGTGAACGGCGATTGGATCGTCCACGCCTGGATCCAGCAGGCCATCAACCTCTACTTCCGGGTTCCCGAGATGGAGACCCTGCGCGCCGGTCCGCTCGAGTTCTACGACAAGATACCCCTGAAGCACGACTACGAGGGCCGTGGCAACCGGGTGGTGGCCGGAGGCATCGCCCGCTACGGGAGCCATCTCGAGCCGGGAGTGGTGATGATGCCCAGCTTCGTCAACATCGGCGCCTACGTCGGCACCGGCACCATGGTGGACACGTGGGCGACCGTCGGCAGCGGCGCCCAGATCGGTCGCCGGGTGCACCTGGCCGGCGGGGTGGGCATCGGCGGCGTGCTGGAACCGCCCGGGGCGAGGCCGGTCATCGTCGAGGACGACGCCTTCATCGGCTCTCGGTGCATCGTCGTGGAGGGGGTGATAGTCCGCGAGGGTGCGGTCCTGGCGGCCCAGAACTCGATCACCGCCTCGACCCACATCGTCGATGTGACTCAAGATCCCGCCGTCACCTACAAGGGCGAGGTCCCGGCCGGAGCGATCGTCATCCCCGGCAGCCGGAGTCGCGAGTTCCCAAGCGGTACCTACGAGGTCAACTGCGCGCTGATCATCGGGAGGCGGACGGGTACCCATGACGACAAGTTGGCCCTCATGGACGCGGCCCGCGACTTCGGATTCGCTCTGTAGCTACTCGAAACGGAGGGTTACAGACCGGTTGCGACAGGCAGATACCGGGATGATGCGCGCCCGGGACGGCGCACCGCTACGGGCCGGAGTCGGACCCCTCAGCCAGAGGACCCGGCTGCACCTGCTGTCAATGGCATCCGCAGCCACCGCCGGCGCCTGACGGGTTCGCCTTCATGACGGTGAAGCCCTCGCCCTGGGGCGTCTCCACGTAGTCGATCGCCACGCCCTCCACGGCGGCGCGGGTCTCGTTCGCCACGGCCATCTTCACTCCGTGGGCCTCGAACACCTCGAAGTCGTTCCCGGCTTCGGCCATGAAGGCCAGGCCGTACATGGTCCGGCAGCAACCTTGCCCGGCGGGGAAGACATGCAGGTAGGCCCTTTCCAGTGCTCCCTCGCTCAACTCGATCACCTTCTCGGCCGCCATCGGTGTCAGATCGATCAGGGTCGTGTCGCTCATTACGTGTCCCTTCCGTCCCCGGCGCGTTCGCCGGACCGTGCTCGTGTGTATCGGGAGTGGTTGTCAGATGGCTCAAACGGCGTAGCCGGACCATCGAACCGTAGCGAAGGCCGGGCTTCACTCCCCGAACTGTAGCTTCAGCCGAGGTTTTCCGTTCGAGCCCCAGGGCAGCTGCCGGATTCCTGTGACCTCAAGAGTCAGGGCTAGCTGCAGCCGGTGGTGTCTCCGCAGGTCAGGCAGACGTAGCAGGCGCCGTTGCGGACGGTCATGTGGCCGCACGAGGAGCACACCGGGGCGTCTCCCATCAGGCCTCCGATCATCTGGCCGGCACTCGAAAGGGCGGCCTCTTGGGTCATCCCGGTTGCCGCGCCCGATCCGTTGCCGGATCCCACCGGCACCAGGCTGAGGGGCTGCTGGATGGGGCCGGGCTCATCGGAGTCCGCGAACCTGGCCGCGGCCGTTTGTGCCTCGATGTCCTGTTCCTTGACCGCCTCCGACAACTCCATCTGGCGACCGGCCTCGGCGGCGATCCCCTTCGGAGGCTCGGGGAGGTCGCTGCTCGACCGATCCGGAGGGACCTGGGCGAGTTCGTCACGGAGCAGGTACTCGACCCCTAGGGCCCGGAACACGTAGTCCACGATCGAGTTGGCCATCTTGATGTTCGGATGCTTCTCGACGATGCCTCGGGGCTCGAAGGTCTGGTACACGAAGGTGTCCACGTACTCCTCCAGCGGCACGCCGTACTGGAGGCCCTTGCTGACCGCGATCGCGAAGCTGGCCAGCACGCCCCGGAGCGTGGCGCCCTCCTTCGCCAGGTCGATGAATATCTCGCCGAGCGTTCCGTCGTCGTACTCCCCGGTGCGGAGGAACACCTTGTGCCCACCGACCCGAGCCTCCTGCGTCCACCCCGTCCGGCGGGCCGGTAGCAGGAAGCGGGGACGTGGCTGCCGGGCGTAGGCCTGGGTGGGTGAGGTGCCGGCGGGCCAGACCCCCCACGCTATGGCGGACTCGGCCTGGAGCGCCTCGGTGACCTCCTCGCTCTCCTCCTCGGACACCCCGTCGTCAGAGGAGGCGGACAGCGGCTGCGAGGCCTTGGAGCCGTCCCGGTAGAGGGCCACCGCCTTGACGCCCAACTCCCAGGACATCATGTAGGCATCCGCCACATCCTCGACGGTGACCTCGTTGGGCATGTTGATCGTCTTGGAGATGGCCCCCGAGATGAACGGCTGGGCGGCGGCCATCATCTTGATGTGGCCCGTGTGGTGGATGAACCGCTCTCCGTACTTGCCGTTGCGGTTGGCGCAGTCGAACACCGCCAGGTGTTCGGCACGCAGGTGCGGTGCTCCCTCGATGGTCTGGCGGCCGCAGATGAAGTCGTTGGCGGCACGTATCTGTTCCCTGCTGAAGCCGAGCGCCGGCAGCAGCCTGAACTCGAAGGTTCCGTACTCCTCCTCGGTGAAGCCGAGCCGTTCCAAGGTGTCGGCGCCCAGCGTGAAGGCGTTGAAGGCGTTCTCCAGTTCGAATGCGCCGGGAAGGGCCTTCCCGATCCTGGCCAGGTCCTCGGCCGTGAAGCCCTTCGCCGCCAGGCTCCGGTGGTTGATGTGCGGAGCGTTCTCGAGCGATGAGGTGCCTACCACGTAGGCCAGGATGTCGAGGATCTGGTGCTTGTCATAGCCGAGCCGCCGCAGCGACGGGGCGATGGACTGGTTGGCGATCTTGAAGTAGCCCCCGCCGGCCAGCTTCTTGAACTTGACCAGGGCGAAGTCGGGCTCCACCCCGGTGGTGTCGCAATCCATCACCAACCCGATGGTGTTGTGCGACACGAAGCCGTTGGCCACGTAGGTGACGTTGTCGGGGACGGACAGGTCGTAGGTCCACTGCTCCTCGCCCAGTTCCGCGCTGCCGACCCGGTCGTAGTAGTGGTCGAGCAGCCGGGCCAGTTCACGGTCATCGGTGCGTTCGAGGAGTTCCAGGGCCGATCGGCGTGACACCATGCCGATCCTGGCCTGCGATGCCAGCATGATGCGCCGCAAGCGGCCGTTCTCGGGCACGAGCCGGTCGATGAGGGAGCGGGGCACCGGAATGTGGTCACAGCGGGCCGACTGCGGGATGGTGGTCGAGGCCAGGGCACCTTGCTTGCGGCCGCTCATGAAACCGATCTCTTCGGCAAACCCGGTGGCGTAGGAGAGGTTGAGGATGCGCAGCACGGCGAGGGGAGCATCACTCCAACCGGTCCGATCCATCTTGCGGGTTGTCGGGTAACCGATCGCCAGCAGCAGCGACTGGACATCGCGGCTGAAGTCCATCGAGGTCGTGGACCAATGCGGATAGCCTGCCGTGACGGTTCCATCGGCTTCGAACAGGCCCCTGATGAAGGCGCGATAGGTTTCCGGGCAGTTGGAAGCGAGTACCGCGTCCGGGATGTGAGGCAGCCAGCCCTTGCCGGCATGGCCTTCGGAGGGCGCGATCTTGGCGAATCCGCAGGCTTCCCACCACATGGTCAGCGGGACAGAGTGGAACGCGACCTCGGCGTAGCCGACCCTTTCGCCGACGTGGGCTTCTAGGTTGAAGAGCCGCTTCCCGAGCATTCGAAGACGTTCCACCACGTCGAAGTCTTCAGCCGTGACGCACAACCTCAGACCTTTGGCGTGGAGGGAACCGTCCCCCATGAAGTACCCGACGAACTCGGCCAGTTCCGGGCTCATGGTCCTCGGCGCCGTGGTGGTCCAGTCACCGGTCCAGTACATCTCTCCCAAGGGCGGGAGGGTCACCCGGCGGGGACCTCCGACCAACTGGTTCATCTGCAGGGGTACGAGATCGCCGGCCTCCACGTCTCCGAAGCGTTTCCATACCCAGTCACCGGTCTGCGGGTCGACGACTTTGATGCGGTGGGTGGGAGTTCCCTGGACGCGGTATCCGCGCTCCGTGTCCACGGTCACCACGGGTTCTGCCCCGTTGACGTAGAAACGGGTCGCGGTGCGGGGTCCCTCGTCAGTTGCTACCGAGATGCCCAGTTCCTGCCACCTCGGGCCTTCGGGGTCGCCGAGCGACCGGAGCCGGACCAGTCCTCGCTCGGTCGGGATGAGGGATCCACCGACCAGGCATCCGGTCGGAGCGAGCACGCTTGCCTGAGCGTTGCGGTAACCGTGCTGTTCTCCCATCTCCAGGGCACGGTCCCAGGCCTGCCGGGCCGCGTCCAGCAGCTCGGCAGGGCAGTATGCCGGGTCGATGGTGCTGACCGTGGTGCCGACACCCTCGAAGCCCCTCTCGTCGTAGGCGGCCCGACGGTGGTTCCGCATCACCCGCAACATGTGTGCGCGGTTCTTCTCGAACCCGGGGAAGGGGCCCCGCATCTTGGCCATGTCGGCGGAGGTGGCGTAGGCCTCACCGGTGAGGATGGCGGTCAGCGCGCCGGCGATCGCCCGGCCCTCGTCCGAGTCGTAGGGGATCCCCGAGCGCATCAGGAGGCTGCCGAGGTTGGCGTAACCGAGGCCGAGGGTGCGGAAGTCATAGGAGCCCTGGGCGATGGCCTTGGACGGGAAGTGCGCCATCGTCACCGAGATCTCCAGGACGATCGTCCACAGCCGGATGGCGTGGAGGTAACCGGCGGTGTCGAACCGGCCGGTTGCGTCATCGAGGAAGGCGCCGAGGTTGATGCTGGCCAGGTTGCAAGCCGTGTCGTCCAGGAACATGTATTCCGAACAGGGGTTGGACGCCCGGATCTCACCGTCCGCCGGGCACGTGTGCCACTCGTTGATGGAGGTGTGGTACTGGACGCCCGGATCGGCACAGGCCCAGGCGGCGTCCGCGATCTGCTCCCACAGGTCTCTGGCGCGTACCGTCTTGCTGACGTCACCCTCCACCCGGTTGACCAGTTCCCAATCCCCATCGTCGGCGACGGCCTTGATGAAGCGGTCGTCAACCCGTACCGAGTTGTTGGAGTTCTGGCCCGACACGGTCATGTAGGCCTCACCGTTGAAGTCGGCCTGGAACCCGCCGTGCTCGATCAGGAGGCGGGCTTTCATTTCCTCGTCGCGCTTCCAGGCGATGAACTCCTCGATGTCGGGGTGATCGGTGTCGAGGATGACCATCTTGGCGGCCCGCCGGGTGGTGCCGCCGGACTTGATCGCACCCGCCGCCCGGTCTCCGATCTTGAGGAACGACATGAGCCCCGAGCTCTTCCCTCCGCCCGCCAGCGGCTCGCCCTCGGCCCGGAGGTTGGAGAAGTTGGAGCCGGTGCCGGATCCCATCTTGAAGAGACGGGCTTCCCGGACCCACAGGTCCATGATCCCGCCCTCGTTGACGAGGTCGTCGGCCACCGACTGGATGAAGCAGGCATGGGGAGCCGGCCTGGAGTAGGCGTCGGGGGAGGGGAGTACCTCGCCGGTCTCCTCGTCTACGTACCAGAACCCTTGCGGCGTACCCGTGATGCCGTACTTATGCGACAAGCCGGTGTTGAACCACTGCGGGCTGTTGGGAGCCGCCATCTGGTTGGCGAGCATGTACTTGATCTCGTCCTCGAAGGTCTGGGCTTCGGCGGCGCTGCCGAAGTAGCCGTAACCCTCACCCCAGTGCCGCCAGGTCTCGGCAAGCCGGTTGAAGACATCCCTGGCAGAGCGCTCCGACCCCAGCACCGGATTGCCGTCGGAATCCAGCATCGGGTCGCCATCAGCGTCCATCCGGGGCACACCGGCCTTGCGGAAGTACTTCGAGACGATGATGTCGGTGGCCACCTGCGACCAGGTGGTGGGAACCTCGGCGTCATCCATCTCGAAGACCACGGAGCCGTCCGGATTGACGATCCGTGACTCGCGGCGGGTCCAGGCGATTCCCTCGTACGGGTCGCGGCCTTCGGTCGTGAACAGACGCTGTATCCGAAGTCCATCTCCCCGTCCCGCCATCATCGCCCTCCTTTCGATAAGAGTCAGGGGCACCTGCGGAGAGTCCCTACTCTTCGCTTGCCATACGCCGGTATGCCTTGTTGCCGGTGCATCGACCGGCTCCCGATCATGGCGGTCGGGTCAGTTATGCCCGAGACCGGGCATACCAGTGTAATACCATGGCTGTAATTAATCAACCGGATTCCGGCCCGTAGCCGACCCTGAGGCCAAATAATTCCGGGCCGGATACACGTCTCCTTTGGCTTTCTCCTTGCCTGCGCCCGCGTGGTGAACCGCACAGGCGGAGGGGAAGTGAGATCCGGACAGCGCCGAACACGGTGGCGCCGTCCGGACCGACGGGGAAGAGGGGAAGGGGGAAGAGAGGGCACACGGCCGGGGAAGTCGGCACCACCATACAGGCTCTACAGGCGGCCCCCGACCTACTCGCCCATCCGTTTTTTCTCACTCTGGTCATAGGCCCGCGGGTAGAGGGTCTCGGTGTGGCCATCCACCGAGATGACCTGGCCGCTTATTCGCTTGCCTCGTGCCGAGGCCAGAAAGACCACCAAGTCGGCTATCTCCTCAGGGTCGACGAAGGTCCCCATCGAGGTGCCCTCCGCATACAGCGAACGGATCTCATCTCTGGGCAGACCCTCGGCCTCGGCGTGGGCCGCGATGACCCGATCCATGCGTTCTCCGGTGATGGCGCCGGGAGCGACGGCGTTGACCCGGATGCCGTGGCGTCCGAGTTCCATCGCCAGCGTCTTGGTCAGACCGATCACGCCGAACTTGGCGGCCACGTACGGTGCCCGGTACGGCATGCCATGGAATCCGGCCGTGGACGAGATGTTTACGATGGCGCCCGACTGCTGTCGCTTCATGGCAGGGATGACCCGCCGCGCGCAGTGGAACTGGCCGTCAAGACCCACCGCCAGGCACCGGCGCCACTCGTCCGCGGAGATTTCCTCGAGAGGCCTGGTCGGCCCGGCTATCCCCGCATTGTTGACCAGCAGGTCGACCCCGGAGGCAGCGATCGGATCCAGCCAGGCCGCCACCGCACCCGGATCCGACACGTCCACCCCGGCGCACTCCACTACGGACGGCAGGTTGGCCAGCGCCCGTTCATCGACGTCCCCCACGAAAACGGTTGCGCCCTCGCCGACCAGCGCCCGGGTGATCGCCAGGCCGAGTCCGCCGGCGCCGGCGGTCACCACGGCTCGCAGTCCGTCGAGGCCGGTGTCCATGCCCGGAGGTTATCGACCGGGACTCGTCCCCGCCTGGTCCCCTGTCCACGGGGCAGTGATCATCGGCATTCGGACCCGATACAATCTGCGCCATGGACCTCTACGCCCGCGTCAACATTCTCGAAGGCCGGGCGGTCCGTCTCGGTCGGGGCAGCCTCGACGATGTGATCTCTCTCGACGCCGACCCGATCAACCGAGCCAGGGGCTGGGCTGATATGGGCGTGGATTGCCTCCTGGTGGTCGATCTCGACGCGGCCGCCTACCGCTCCTACCGCAATCGTCCCTTGATCGACCGCATGCTGAGCGCGCTCGACCTGCCGATCGTGGTAGCGGGCGGGATCCGTTCCGAACGCGAGGCTGCCCGGCTCATCCAGCAGGGCGCCTGGAAGGTGACCATGGGCACGGCCGCCATCGAGACCCCCACCATGGTCTGGGACCTGTGCCGTGACTTTCCCGGCCGGATGATGGTGTCGCTCGACGTCCTCGGCAACGAGGAGTTGGTCACCGAGGGGTGGACCTCAGACTCCGGTCGGTTCATGGAAGAGGTCATGCTCGAGATGGCCTCGTGCGGGGTAAGCGGCTTCTTCGTGACCGACGCCCGCCGCGATGTGCTCTCGGAACGTCCCAATCTCGACATCCTCCGGACCGCGCTCGAGTACATCGACGAGCCGGTGGTCGCCTCAGGCGGCGTGCGGAATGCGGACGACCTCCGCGCCCTGACCTCGATCGAGGTCGGCGGCCGTAGCCTCGCCGGGGTGGTGGTGGGCCGGGAGGTCACCGAAGGACGGTTCACGGTCGCCCAGGCCAAGGCGGTTCTCGGCGGGCCCGGAGCACCGCGCTCCCGCGTGCTACAGCTCCGGGTCGTCATCCCTTGCAGCGACCTGGGCCGCAGCGTCGACTTCTACCAGAGCACCCTCGGTTTCGCTCGCATCGAGACAGCGGATCCCGGAGGGCGGGAGGAGACCGGCTCGAGAGTCCTGCTGGACGTGGGCGTTGACTCCGTGCTGGAGCTGGTACCCGAGGACGTACGGCATCGAAGCCGGCTGGTCTTCGTCGTGGATGATGCGGAAGCCCTCCGGGATCGGGTGGAAGGTCTCGGCCACACCACCGGTCCGGCCGCGACCGGATCCCTCGGCGCCTTCGAGGTCGAGGCTCCCGACGGTGTTACCGTGATCATCTCCGAGTCCCACGGGGTATGAACCCCCGTCGGGACTGCATTCCGGCAGACAGATCGCCTGCTGAACCGAGGAGGGTCGTGGTGAGGACCGGCTCCGGAGGATTCCGGCTGCTGCTGCTGTCGCTGGTCGGCGTCCTGCTGCTGACGGCATGCGAGCTCCGGGTCTTCGCCGATCTGGTGATCGAAGCGGACGAGAGCGGGACGTTCACGGTTGAGTTGGCCATGGACGATGCCCTGACCTCGCTGGTGGGTGCCGAGTTCGACAACGCCTTGGCGGTTGGCGAGGACATGTTTCCGGACGGCTGGAGCACCGAGTTCGTAGCGCAGGAAGGATACGAAGGCATCCGCGCCACCGTGCCGTTCGGTTCGTTGTCCGGGCTGCGAGCAGTCCTGTCGGGCCTGGTGGCAGCCGACGGCGCATCCTCCGATCTGGGACTGCTCGACTTCCTGGCCGCCGGCCTGCCCACCCGGGAGGGCGACACATTCGGGTTCAGCCTGACCATCCCGGCCGGCGTGGACGGGTTGCTGGGTGAGGGCTTGGCGGAAAGCCCCGTGCCGTTGGACCTCGCCATGCTCGACCAGGTGCTCGACATTCGTATCAGCGTGACGCTGCCCGGCGAGATTGTCTCCCACAATGCCGACCTGCACTCCGGAAACCTCCTTGTCTGGAACCTCTCGCTCACCGACTCCGGGCGCACGCTCGAAGCCGAATCGCGGCTTAGAACGTCAGGATTGGGCATGGCCGGGGTGTGGGTTGCGGTGGCGGCCGCCCTGGCCGTTCTGATCGTCCTGGTCGTGATGGTCCGGTCCCGGCGGACACGGACGAGGCCGCCCGAGCCGGGCTTCGAGCACCCCGGCGACCGCGAGGCTGTGAGCTGATGATCCGGCAGTTGGCTACCGGGGACCCACCATGAGGTTCATCGAAGGGCTGGTGGTGGACCGCGAGCTGACCTACTCGGACGTCTTCCTCGTGCCCTCCTTCTCGGACATCTCGTCCCGGATGGATGTGGACCTCACCCCGCCGGACGGAGTCGGTACCACCATCCCGGTGGTGGTGGCCAACATGACGGCGATTTCCGGCCGGCGTATGGCGGAGACGGTGGCCCGTCGCGGGGGATTGGCCGTGTTCCCGCAGGACGTGGAGATCGAAGCCATCGCCGACATGGTGTCCGCCGTGAAGAAAGCGGACCCCGTGCTGGACACTGCCATCACGCTGACCCCTCACGACAACGTCAACACGGCGAGGGCCTTGATCAACAAGCGGTCCCACGGGGCGGTCATCGTGGTGGATGAACGGGGCCGTCCGGTGGGCATCTTCACAGAGGGCGACCAGGAGGGCGCCGACCCGTTCACCCACCTGTCGGAAGTGATGTCGTACGAACCGATCGTCCTTCCCGCCTGGCTGGATCCCGAGGCCATGTTCGAGGAGTTGGCCGAGCGCCGGGTACCCCTGGCGCCGGTGGTGGACGAGTCGGGGATACTGGTCGGGGTCATCACCCGTCCGGGCGCCGTGCGAGCCACCGTGTACGAGCCGGCCACCGACCACCGGGGGCGGCTCCTCGTGGCCGCTGCAGTCGGGATCAGCGGAGATGCCGGAGCCCAGGCCGCCGGCTTGTCCGAGGTCGGGGTGGACGTGGTGGTGGTCGATACCGCCCACGGTCATCAGGCCCGGATGATCGAGGCGTTGAAGGAAGTCCGGGCGGTGGTGGATGACCGCCCGATCGTGGCCGGCAACGTGGTGACAGCCCGGGCCGTCACCGACCTTGTCGACGCGGGCGCCGACATCGTCAAGGTCGGTGTGGGCCCCGGCGCCATGTGCACCACCCGGATGATGACCGGCGTGGGCCGTCCTCAGTTCTCGGCGGTGGTGGAGTGCGCCGCGGCGGCACGATCCCGTGGGCGCCACGTGTGGGCGGACGGAGGGGTGCGCGACCCGAGGGACGTGGCCCTCGCCCTGGCTGCGGGCGCCTCGGCGGCCATGGTCGGCTCGTGGTTCGCCGGCACCTACGAGTCGGCCGCTCCCACGCTGTCGGACGTGGAGGGCAACGTTTACAAGGAGAACTACGGCATGGCTTCTCGCCAGGCGGTCAAGCGGCGCACCGCCAAGGACACCGCCTACCAGCGGGGGCTGAAGACCATGTTCGAGGAGGGTATCTCCGAAGGCCGCATGTACCTCAGCTCCGACGCCCCGGGCGTGGAGGACCTGCTGGACCGGATCACCGCCGGAGTGAGATCGTCCTTCACCTACGCCGGCGCCCGCACGATCGACGAGTTCCACCGGCGGTCGGTCATCGGGGTCCAGTCCTCGGCCGGGTATTCCGAGGGTCAGCCGCTCCACGACGGCTGGTAGCAATTGTCGCGGTAGCGGCGCCGATTGCGAGTAGCCTCAGTATCGATGGCACGGGTAAGGCTGTTCGCGAACCTGCGCGAGATCGCTGGTAGCTCGCAGGTGGATATCGAGGGCGACACCGTCGGCGCGGTGGTCGACGCTCTGGGGGACCGATTCGGGCCGGAGTTCCGGCGCCACATGCAGACCGCCCGCCTCTGGAAGAACGGGGACGAAGGGTCTTGCGAGGACCCGGTGAGTGACGATGATGAACTGGCGGTGATACCCCCGGTCTCAGGCGGCTCCGTACCGGGGACCGGCGGCGGTGGCATGGACGGGCTGCTGCTGGCGGGGCTGATGCTGGTGCTGATCGTGGCCAATACCCTTGACATAGCGATCGTGGTGGCAGTCTGGGTCGGGGTGGTGGCACTCTGGGTGATCGACCTCGTCAACGCCTCAGCCGACAGCGATTTCGGTTTGCACACCCAGCCCATCCTGGCCTCCGTCCTGGTCTCGATGGCTATCGCCAACACGCTCGGATTGCTCGGTATGGGGATCGGCGTGGCCGTCTCGATGGTCCTGGTGATGGGATGGGCCGTGGTGAGGCCCTCGGCGCGGGACCTGACCTCCATGGGCGCTTCTGCGCTGGGCGCGGTGATCGCCTCCCTGGCGGTGGCGTCCCTCCTGCTGGCCAGGTCGGTTGCCGACGGCGGGGACCGCCAGGTTGCCGGCTTGCTGATCGTGATCGCGGTGGGCGCCCTGGTGGGGCGGTGGACCGAGGTGAGCAGGTCACGCCTGTTCGATCCCTACCTTGTCGGCCCGGTCCTGATGGTCGTGGTGGCCGTGGCGGTCGCCTACCTTTCCGGGTTCGATCTCCTGGCCTGGTTCTTCATCGGACTACTCCTGGCATGCGCGACGATCGCGGGCCGTGGTATCGGCCTGGCTTTCCGGACAGGAGCGATCCGTCTGACGGCCAGACCGCGGGGCCTGCTGGCCGCACTGGACGGTCCGATGCTGGCCGTGGCGGTGTTCATGCCCGTGATGCGGATGATCGGGTGAGCGCGGGGGCCAGAGCAGAGCCCGCCAAGTTGTTCTTGACCGGCTCCATGAGGTCGCGGGCCCGGCGTGGCTGATCACTGACCACTGACCACCGACCACTAGCCTTGAATACCAATGTCCAAACACATCCGGCGCGTCGTGTTCCTGGTCGCGCCCGTATTGGCCGTCGCAGTCCTCGCGCCCACGCCCTCGGTGGCCGTGACCCAGGCTGAAGTGGACGAGGCTTGCGGCGCCTACGGGGATGCGGCGGACATCCTTGACGCGGCGGTGGCGGAGCGGAACGAGGCGCAGGCTCGGGTGGCCGGGCTCTATGCGGACCGGGACGTCATAGCCGGCCGGGTCGACCGGCTCCAGGACCAGATCACCGAGCGCTACGAGGAGCTGGAGGTGCTGCGCAAGGCCGTGGTGGACTGGGCGGTCGAGTCCTACATGACCGCCGAGACGGAGATCAGCGGCATCGTGCTCCGGACGAGTTCGCTGGACGAGCTGGTCACCAGCCAGGAGTTCATCAAGGCCATCACCACCGAGCGGGTGGCGGCGGTGGACCGGTGGCGGGTGATACTGGCGCAGACGGAGGTCATGGAGCAGCAGCTCGTGGAGGAGGAGACCGAGTTGGTCATCCTGGAGATCAGGGCCGAACAGCAGGCAGGGATCCTGGCTGCGGCGACGGATGAGGCCCTGTACGCCTCGCGGCAACTGGAGGGGGAGTGCAGCCGGCTCTACCGGCAACGCCAGGCCGAGGTGGCCCGGGCCCGGGCCCTCGAGGCGGCCCGGCGGGCGGGTCCGGCGGCCGGGGTCGGGCCCGAGTTGACACCCGGGTTCATCTGTCCGCTGGATCCGGCTGCCACGTCCTTCATCAACGACTGGGGTTTCCCGCGGTCGGGAGGGCGGAAGCACCGGGGCAACGACCTGTTCGCCCCCAGGGGCCAGCCCCTCTATGCCGTGGCCAGCGGCACCGTGCTGCTTACGCAAGGAGGACGGGGCGGTACCGCTCTGTGGCTGGCGGCCGACCACGGGGTCGACTACTACTACGCACACCTTGACGGCTACGCCTCGGGCGTCTCTTCGGGGACCAGGGTCAGCAGGGGCCAGGTGGTGGGCTACAACGGCAACACCGGGAACGCCCGCACCACCCCGCCACATCTGCACTTCCAACTCCATCCCAAGGGGCGGACCTCGGCTCCGGTCAATCCCTACCCCACGCTGGTGCGGGCCTGTCTATGACGGCACCGAAAGTGTCCATGTGATGTTCGATACCAGGACCTACGGGCATCGTGCGGCGGCGGAGCGGGTGGGCCCGTTCGCCACTAGGGACTTTCTCGCCACTGTGTGGCGGTGTACCGCCTTGCCCGGCCAGGTGCCCCTCCTCCTGTCGGACGAACGAGGGGAGGTGGCCCTGGTCGAGGAGGGTGATCATCTCGGGCTTCTCGGTCACGAGGACCTGGTCGACTACCGATCGCCGCTCGGTGACGCGGTCGACCTGCTGGTCGAGCACTTCCGCACCCTCGGCCCGAGCCGCTCCTTCCGGTTCGACTCCCTTCCGTCCGCCGCGGCGGACGTCATTACCGGAGCCCTGGACCGGGTCGGTCTCGGATACCGCAGGGCCCCGCACGCCGAGACCGCGGTGGTGGACCTCCCGGACACGTTCGACGAGTACCTGGCCGCCATCGGCAAGAAGCAACGTCACGAGGCCCGCCGCAAGCGCCGCCGGTTCGTCGGGGAGATGGGCGGGTTGCGCGTGGCCACATTCGAGGAGCCGGGTCCGGCTCTGGACGACTTCTTCCGGCTCCATCGCCGCTCGGCGGGACGGAAGGGTCGGTTCATGACCGACCCGATGGAGGAGATGTTCACCGAACTTCTGAGCACCGACGGCTGGCGCCTCGACGCCTTGTACGGGGAGCACGACCTCCCGGCAGCTGTCGTGATCGGCTACTCGGACGCCGACGGCTATTACCTGTACAACTCCGCGTACGACCCCGATCTTCGTCATGTGTCTCCCGGTGTGGTGCTTCTCACGGAGTTGATCGCGGCCACGATCGCCGCCGGTGGAGAGGTGTTCGACTTCCTCAAGGGATCGGAGCCCTACAAGTTCCGCATGGGGGCGCGGCCACGACCCCTGCTCGTGGTGGAGGGCAGCACATGATCCGCAAGGTGGTGTTCCTCTCGATGCATACGTCTCCGCTGGATCGTCCCGGCGTGGGCGACGCCGGGGGCATGAATGTCTATGTCGATGAGTTGGCAGCTTCCCTCGCCCGACGGGGCATCGAGGTGACCGTGTTCACCCGGCGGACCGATCCGGGCCGGGCGAGGGTGATAGGCACCCAAGCAGGCTACGAGGTGGTCCATGTCGAGGCCGGGCCGGTGGCGCCGCTACCGATTGCTCAGCTCGGCGACTGGGTGGGGGAGTTCGCCAGGCAGGTCACCGAGGCCGTCCTCGATAGCGGCAACGGCGGGTCGGGGACCGACATCGTGCACAGCCACTACTGGCTGTCCGGCTGGACGGGACTCCTCGTCAAGCAGGTCACCGGCCTCCCGCTCGCCAACTCCTTCCACACGCTGGGCCGAGTCAAGGACGCCACCCGTCGCCCGGGCCAGCCGAGCGAACCGCTGTATCGCATCGCCGCCGAGCGGGAGGTGATAGCGAGGTCGGACTGCGTGATCGCTTCCACGGAGCACGAGGCGCTGGAGCTGATCGAGCAGTACGGCGCAGATCCCAGCCGGGTGTGCGTGAACCCACCCGGCATCGATCTGACCCTGTTCAGGCCGGGTGATCGGCTGGAGGCCAGGAGGCGGCTGGGTCTCGATGACGCGCCGACCGTGCTCTTCGTGGGTCGCATCCAGGCCCTGAAGGGGCTGGACGTGGCAGTGGCGGCCTTCGACATGGTGCAAGACCACCTCCCGGATGCGCGGATGATGGTGGTGGGAGGGCCGAGCGGACCCTCCGGGGTGGAGGAGGAGTTCGAGATCCGGCAACTCGCCGCCCGCTCGGGCCTGGACGGGAAGTTGACCTGGTGCGGCGTCCAGCCCCATCACCGCCTTCCGATCTACTACCAGGCCGCCGACGTGCTCATCGTGCCGTCGAGGAGCGAGTCGTTCGGGTTGGTGGCGGCGGAAGCGCAGGGGGTGGGCCTCCCGGTGGTGGCCGCCAACGTGGGCGGGCTGCGGTATGTGGTCGAGGATGGGGTGTCGGGGTTCCTGGTGGACGGATGGGATCCACGCGACTACGCCAAGGCGCTGCTGAGGGTCCTCGACGGGTCGGCTCACCGCGAGGAGCTGATCCGGGGCGCTGTCACGGCGGGTCGTCGTTTCGGGTGGGAAATGGCCACCGACCGGCTCCTGGAGCTCTACATGGGGATCGCCGATGGGACGCGCTGAGCTCACCGAGCGGCTGGGCGCCGTCTTCCGGTCGTGGGTTGAGGATCCCGGATCGGACGTGGTGGCCACCGAGCTCGTGGAAGGCCGCTGGGCGGTGCGGATGGCTCAGCAAACTCGCGACTTCACCACCGTGTGGGTCGAGCCCGGCGACCGCACTGTGGGGTTCGAGGCGTACGTTCTCCCCTCGCCGCGCGCGCGGCTGGAGGAGGTCTACCGGTTGATGCTGATCCGCAACCATCGCGCCTGGCGGGTCCACTTTGCGATCGATCACGACGGAGGGATTTACCTGCGGGGCCGGGTCGAGGCCGAGCGCACCGGTGAGGAGGTTCTGCAGTATGTCTTCGCGGAGATCTACGAGCTGGTGGATCTCACGTTCCGTCCCCTGGTCAGGACCGGATTCGGGCGCTGACGCCGCGTGTCGACCACCACGGTCCGGGGCCGGAGAGCGCGAAAATTTTCGGGTGGATCTTTGTTCACATGCCCTGTGAGCAACCCCTGGGGATTGTGTGGATAAGGCCTGGATAGAGGCCTTTCAGTCCACTGCTTAGGGTATATGGAAGCTTTTACGGTGCTTCAACGGATGGGTTGATCCTCCAGGCGGCAGGCCGTAAGGTTCTGTCCAGAAGGCCCGAGGTGCTGGCGCCGAGCGAATCCGTCAGGGGAAGTGCGGTGGAATTCGGTAAAGGTTCCTCGGGCTTTCGCTGTGTCCGGATCCGACCGGCCGGGGCCGATCAGCCGAGGCCGAACATCAACTCGTTGAGGCGGACAGAGGTGGTGCGAAAGGTCTCGGGATCGAGGCGGACCGACCCGATCCGCAGCCCGGCCATGCCCTGGTTCCCCGATGTGATGACCCGCAGCACGTCCTCGTACTCGAGCACTCCCAGGCATAGGCACCGGCCCTCCCGGTCGTGGACCCCCACGATCATCCGGTGGAGGCGTACCAGGTCGAAGCCCGCCGGGAGGCTGGGTGCGAACACGGTGGGCAACACGCGCCAGCGCTGGAGAGGCGCCGGGAATGCCGCGGCGAACCGAGCGGCGCGCATATCCATACGCTCCTCGGGGCTCATCGGCAGGCCGCCCCGATTGGCAGGGACCGTTATCACGTTGGCGGAGAGGAACCGCCGCAGAAGGCCTACCAGGGGTTCCAACTCGCCGCCCCTCTGCACGGCCCATACGGCGTCGGGACGAACCAACTCCGCCTTGTGATACTTGAGCCGCTGGCCCACCACGCCGGAGACGGTTCCGCTGGTGTCGATGATGATCAGGTCCGCCTCGGCCCGGGCGGATTCCACCAGCGAGGCGACGCCGGCCACCTGCTGGAGAATGTACCGATCCGGCCTGATGCTCCCCACGAAGCGCAGGTCGTCGGCCTGGGCGAAGTCGTCCACGTCGGCGGGCGAGCGCAGCCACTTGAGGCCCACGCAGGTAGGGGGTCCCACGGTGGTGCAAGCCAGGTCGCTGTCGATGTAGGCGACAGTCCGTCCATCCTGGAGGGCGGTGTCGACCAGCGTGCGGGCCAGGGTCGTCTTGCCCGAGTCGGGCGCCCCGATGATCATCACCACCCCCTCGGCCGAGGAGAGAAGTTCGGTGTCGCCGAGCCCCGAATCACCCATGGCGCAATGCTAAACCGTACTCCGGACCCGCAAGCCGAGCAGTCCGGTGTCTCCGTCTCACCAGGCACGGCGTCCACGCACGCCGCGTAGTAGGTCCCGGTTGCAGAGGGCGCGGCCAAGGCCTACCGATCGGTCTACGTTCTGCGATGCCGTCGAATGCGGGCACGGGGTTCTGCTTGGCAACTGCTCGCCGATAATCCTCCCGATACTCCTTGACGTGGTCGGTACTCATCGGTACCGTTCGACGATCAGTAAGTAAGGGCGCGCTCAAAACGGAGTCCAGATACACCGCGGGGGTGGAGAGGGGAAGCCGATACTCAACCAGCAAGGTTGGGTATCCAGCCACACGCCTCGGTCCAGAATCTGATGACTACCACGGCACCATCGTTGCCGATCCCTTTAGATGGCTGGAAGACTCTGCAAGTCCAGAGGCGACGGAGTGGACACGCCAACAGAACGACATCACGACGTCTGTGCTTAGCGGATGCCCTGGCTACGACACCGTCACAGCACGTCTGAGAGAACTCTGGGATTATGAGCGGTACTCATCACCGCATCGTGTGGGTAACCACAGGGTTCTTCTGAAGCACACATCCCTTCAGGAACAGCCGATTCTTTGCATGATGGCGGATGGACCGGACGAGCCGACCATTGACATCGTCGACCCGAACCGACTGAGTGCGACCGGGCTTGCCGCCCTCACTGACTGGGCCTTCAGCAATGATGGTGCAATGTTGGCCTATGCCATATCCTATGGTGGCAGCGATTGGCAGGAGATCAGGATCCGTGACATCAACACGGCTACCGACTATCCGGAGACCATCCGTTGGGCCAAGTCCGAAGACGAGGTGCCGTTTTCAAATATCGCCTGGCATCCCCATGGGTCGGGCTTCTTCTACAGCCGGTACCCTTCTCCCGATACCGTAGATCCACGAGACCGATACCGACACTGCCAAGTTTACTGGCATCAGGTCAATACGCCCCAAGATACCGACGCCTTGATTTTCGAACGGCCGGACGACCCAGAATTGAACTTTGTCCCTATCGTCACAGAGGATGGCCGCTATCTGGTTCTACTGGTATGGAACGGATTGTCCTACCGGCATCGGATCTACTACCGGACTCTTGACAGTACAGGAGAGTTCATCCGGCTACTGGATAGGGCCGACGCCCGATACGATTTTCTCGGCAATTCGGGAGAGGCCTTCTATTTCGGTACGAACGCAGGCGCGCCCCGCGGACGGGTAGTACGCATCGAACTTGGCCGTCCAACGCCGGACCAGTGGCAAGAGATCATACCGGAACAGCCGAACCCGATCTTGCGGACTGAGATGTTCAATGGCAGGTTGATCGTGGTGACCGTCCACGATGCCCACCACCATCTCTCCGTATTCGGCATGGATGGGGTACACCTCGACACGATCCCGTTGCCAGATATTGGGACGGTCTCCGACATCGTGGCCGATCCCGTTACTGACGGAATGTACTTTCGCTTCGGGTCGCCCCTCGTCCCGACGACGCTCTTCTCTTACGATTTCGCCGCGAAAGAGCTCAAGACCTGGTACGAGCATCAAGTGCCGTTCGAGTTTGACGCGTATGCGACACGACAGCTCTTTTTCCCGGCGTCAGACGGTACACGATTGCCGATGACCCTAATCCACAAGACCGGGCTCCGATTGGACGGGACCAACCCATTGATCCTCCATGGCTATGGCGGCTTCAATGTCAGTCTGACACCTTCGTTCGACACCTCACGCCTGCTGTGGCTCGAGAATGGTGGTGTATTCGTGATCGCGAACCTGCGGGGCGGCAGCGAGTATGGAGACGAATGGCATGAAGCCGGGAAACTTCAAAATAAGCAGACAGTCTTCGATGACTATATCGCCGCAGCAGAGTGGCTTATAAGAGAAAACTATACGTCCAGTGAACGGCTCGTGATTGACGGGGAGAGCAATGGTGGATTGCTCGTCTCGGCTTGCATGCTGCAGCGACCGGATCTATTCGCTGGCGTCATCTGTTCGATTCCCGTAACAGACATGCTCCGGTATCACAAGCATACTATCGGCTGGCACTGGATTCCCGAATACGGAAATGCCGAATCCGATCCGGACCAGTTCGCCACACTCTACTCCTACTCGCCTCTCCACAATGTCGAGAACGATACCCCCTATCCGCCAATCCTCGTCACGACAGCTGACGGTGACGATAGGGTTGTCCCTGGCCATGCGATGAAGTTCGTCGCCACACTTCAGGCTTCGGCACGCGGGGATTCGGGTCCGGTGTTGTTACGGGTGCAGACAGATACCGGTCATGGTATAGGCAAGTCGATGTCTAAGCAGATTCAGTTGGACAGAGATATCCATGTCTTCACCATGAATGTCTGTGGTATCAGCACTAATGATGGGTACAGTGAGTGAACATTATCACGTTACAGTACCCATGCTATCCTGCCTTGTCGTCAGATTCAAGGCAGCCCGTTAGGCCATCAGTAATCGCGACGAGCGAGGTGAGACCGAGTTGAAAGTCAGAACAGACTACTTCCCGAGAGGTTCAAGTTACTACCCGCCCTTCCATACGCCTGAGGATTGGGCGCGTGACACCGCGAATATGGCCAGCGCCAACATGAACATGATCCGAACGGCCGAATTGTTAGCCGCTTGGGACTACATTGAGCCGGAAAGAGGGAAGCCGGATTGGTCCTGGCTGGATCGTATCTTCGAACTTGCCAATGAGAATGGAATCCAGATCCTGTTGGGCACAGGGACGAGTTCACCTCCGATCTGGATGATCGACGACTACCCTGACCTGCAAGCGGTGTCGAGAGAAGGCATGCCGTTCCCTACGAACTCGTACTGGGGATGGGCATGTGTCAACAATCCAGGTATGACGATCGAGGTAGAGCGATTCGTCAACCTACTCATCGACCGATACGGTGATAATCCTGCGCTCTTCGGATGGCACATCGACAATGAACCAGGGAGCCATCCCGCGTTCGCCGGGGAGGCAGAACGACGTGCTCCTCGTGAAAACGCCTACTACTGCTACTGCAACCACTGTGCAATGCTGTTCCGCGAATGGACACGGGCGAAGTACGAGGACATTGAAGTTCTGAATGCTGCGTGGGCATGGGACCCCACTCACCATCGCTACTACGACTGGCGCCAGATCAATCCTCCGCGATCGTTGCCTGCCGAATGGGGCAATGCCACCGCATGGCTGGACTTTCGCCGCTTTGTACGTAACTCCTTCACAAGATATGTCAAGCGGCAACATGATCTGATCAAGGCCCGAGATCAGCGTCACCCAACTACAACCAACCTCGTGACGCCTCTCAGGTACGAGCTAGAGGTGAATTGGCGTGGTATCGACCACTGGCAGATGGCCGGCGTTGTCGATGTCATCGGCTACGACATGTATCCCCAGAAGTCATTCAAGATCGATCCTGCCCATTCCTCGTGGTTCATGGACTTCGGGTACTCGGTCGCTCGTCACAACAACGGCACCCTCTGGATGCCCGAACTGGAAAGCGGTCCGATAGGCGGCTTCTCGGCTGGGCCGCTACACACGACGAGACCAGTCGACATCAAGCGGCACATGCTGTCGTGCCTCGGCCACGGTGCCAAGATGATCCTGTTTCAAGGCTATAGGGAGTGGAACTGTATCCCCTTGCACTGGGGTGCCCTGGTCGACCTGGATGGCGATCCCACCGGCCGCTATCACGCAGCCACCGAAGTCAACGGGATCATCAAGGAGAACGAAGACTTCTTCCTCGATGCTCTACCGGCAGAGGTCGAGGCCGCCATCTACTTCACCCACGACAACGCTTCGGTTCTCGACGGCCAGACGAACGAGGAGTTCCTCTACGGAGCGATTCATGGCGTGTACAACGCGCTTTGGTACGAAGGCTATGCGGTCGAGTTCGTGGCCCCACAGTTCATCGGGTCCAAGACCGCCAACTACAAGGTCATCTTCCTCCCCTTTGTGATGCACATGCCTAAGGAGGACGCGGACAAGCTGGCCTCCTTCGTGGAAGACGGCGGAACGGTGATCGGCTTCGCCAAGCTCGCCCATCTCGACGAGAAGGGTTGGTCCTGGAACCAACGTCCGGGAGCCGGCCTGACAGACCTGTTCGGCGCCCGCGAGACTCACCTCGAGGTCTTCGACAGGAGGGCATGGGCGTGGAACGACACCCCCGGTGCCGGCCTCGGCATGTTCGGAACGCCGTCGTCGATCAGCGAGGAGTTCCTCGAGAGCGAGAAGGCCCTAGCCATCAACGTCGACCCGGATCATCCCCTGTTCGAGGGCATCGAGAGTGACACTCTGAGCGGGTACTGGCACCGCCAGACCTTCGAGTTGGCGGATGATGTCGAGGTGCTTGCGCGGTTTGTGGACGGGGCGCCGGCGATCGTGCGCCGTCGGCAAGGCCTCGGACAGGCCATCCTCATGGCCACACATCTCGATATCGCCGTTGTGGAACACAATGACGCCGCGACCCGCCGACTGTTCGCCAACCTGCTCGGCCTGTGTGGAGTTACGCGGTCCGTCGTCGTAACGGGTTCAGATCAGGCTTACATCCAGGAACGGGTCGACGCCCATCTACTCGAGTCGGACCATCAGCGAGCAGTGCTGATCAATAACGAGGGCGAGACGAGTGTCGATTTGACCGTGACCTTGCCCGGAGCCACTGACGCGGTATCGGCGACAGAGCTGTTCTCGAATGCTTCCCTGGACCTCACACAGAGCGGCGGAGCAAGCTTCTCGATCGTGCTGGGTGCAGCTGACGGCGTCATCGTGATGTTGAGCTAGAGATGGGGAAGCTGCCTCGCCTCCGGCGACGTGTGACCATCCCGGTAGTCCGGCTGCGGTTCTCAAGCCACCGTTGATGGCGATCAGCGAAATTCCCCAGAGTTGGTCAGCGAATTTCCCCACCC
>JAPPGV010000151.1 GCA_028821235.1 bacterium | reverse complement strand
CAGGGTGGGGAAATTCGCTGACCAACTCTGGGGAATTTCGCTGATCGCCATCAAGCGCGTGCGACATCGTGGATGGCTGACTCCGTCAGGTTGGACTGTTGGATGCTTGCCGCTCGGTTTGCCCTCGTCGCTCTCACCAGAGCAGCGCCCGCCCTCTCCAGCGGGAGTACGTCCTCTGCGCCCAAAAGGTGCCTTCTCCTGGGCTTGTCCGCGTAGAGGGCCGCCCCAACCGCAGCAGCTCCATACACCAGCGAAGCGATAACCAACAAGACCACGACGACTCGCCAGATTCCGCGAGATGGTGCGAGGACAAGGGTGACGGCGTTCCCTGCTAGCACCAAGGCGGCGGTCTGCGCGACACCGCGTGCCTTCGATTCCAATCCCCGGACACGGTCCTGGTCGGTCTCGAACACGGCATAGAGCAGGTGTACGATCGCGGCACGTTCTTCAGCGGATTGCTTCTTCAGTCTCTTGTGCCACTGCTCTTCCCCGGCCTCCAGCTGCTCGGTTGTGTCCTGGGGAACTCTCGGATTGGCGCGCAGAGCCGGGATCAACGTGGGACGGATAAGCCTCCAGCACCACGAACAGATCGACCGGCTGACCGACCATAACTGCTGTATCGGTAGGTTCCAGTCTGACCTACCGGTGTTATCTCTCGGACGGCCCCTATCGCGTGACATCGGAAACGAGACCAGCTAGTACACGACCGATCAGCTGCGAGGGCATCCGTTCCAGTACATCGTCGAGAAACCCGAACTCACCAGATGGATTGCATTCCAGGAACACGGGACCGGCGTGTTCACGCGACCCGAGAATAAAGTCGAACGCTCCGTATTCGAGCCCGAAGTCACATACGAAGGCCACGGCAAGCTCGGTGGTTCGCTGATCCGGGTACCAACGAGACCACTCGCCAGCACCGTCTGTACGCCAGTCCAAGGCGTTTCTGGGACACATCGCCGCCACCACCGAATCTCCGATCACGAACAACCGTGCGTCATGCGTCCCATCTATCCGCTGCTGCACCAGAACGGGCTGGCGCTGCCAGGATCCGCGGTCGGCGGCAAGGGCATGCTGTGCGTCCATAGTGAAGACGAATGATTGATCCGAAAACTCCCAGAATGCCGCTGCGACAGACTTCACGACGCAAGGCCCATGTACGGCGTCGAACGCCACTGCGCGGTCTCGATCCGTCGTTAGCAGGGTCGGGGGCACATCGAACCCCAGGCGTCCCGCAACGGCCAACTGCCGTACCTTCGACTCGGCGTGGTAGGTGCGGGCGGGATCGTTGAACCAGCGCGTCCCCACCTGTTCAAAGAGATGGAGCCAGGTGAGCCATTGCCGACGGGCAACCAGAATGTCGTCGATCTCTCCTGGTGTCGGCGATTGGCCGAAGGGATCCCGTTCCGGGAGAAACTGCCTCAGCCAGGCCACGCGCGGGGCTTCTCGAACCCGCCACTTGAGTTGATCCAACGTAGCCGACACTTCCCCAATCGAGGCCAGGCTCTCGCGGTTCACCCGTTCGATCCGGGTCTGGGGCTCGTTCTCACCGAGCCACCTGATCACCCGGTCGATTGAGTAGTCCCGCTCGTTCGTCAACACGAGCAGGTCGATCATGTGCCCTTCTGGTCCTCGCCGGTCTCGATGTCGCACTTCTTGGTTTCCCCGACGAGTCGGGAGTTCCAGGAGTCTTGCCATACACCGTCATCGAGTATCTGGGAGGTCTGGGTGTCCTCCTGGTACCGGGAGATGGGCGGTATGGTGGCGTCGCGCCTTGTACGAAGCTCCTTGAGCAAATCCGCGTGCATGGGTCACCTCCTAACCGCCGCTCCCCAGAGAGATCACGGATGCACACAGGGCGATCTTCCCGGGTCCTTGCAATCGGAGCGACGGTGCCGGTTGCCGATCATTTGATAAAGATAGACACTCATTATAGCGTAGTGCAGGGTGTATGGTGACCTCCTAGTCTGCCTGATCTCGACCGCGGCCCTTGGACTGCGGCCCTTGACTTGACTGCTCAGGAGAGCCTTGCCATGCTGTTGCACAGCCAAGTCCCTCGGCACCTAATCTCCTGGTAGACATGATGTACTCAAAGTAAGTTCTCATTGGTTGTACGAACTGTTCATTCTTCTCTTTGGCAAAGACAGATATTGAGCCCTTAACTCCTGTGCTTCGAGTTAGGCCTAAGATTCGCAAGAAAGGAGGTAGCGATATTTTGATCTTTAGATCGACTAAGAAAAGGGATATTAATGGAACCATTGTCGACAACATCTTACTGGTCGATCTCAGAATTCTTCTGATCCTTATATTTTTGGCTTAAGACATAATCATTCTAGGAATAGTGTGTTTGGCTTCTAAGATTACTTCTAAGATTACTCGGTCGTAGCAACTAAGATTCTAGGGCTGGCCATAAGCCCGGCCAATTCAAACTGATTAGAGGGCACGATCGTCAAACAGATGGCGTGCCCTCTAATCGCAATAGACCCGCAGCCGCCTTGTTCCCAAGCGTTCGGGCCTAACGGCCTGTGCCCTAACCTCTCCATCTGATCCGTGCTTCAGGCGCATGCCGTCGATGGACCCGTACGACCGCCACGGCGCCGAAGTGTTTGAGCCGCGAGTCCTCGGTCGCCTCGTGACTTGGCAACGTGATACCCCTGAGCTGTCCCGTACAATTGTGTGACATCGGATTCCGGATAAGCCCGGGGCATTCCCGATCCGGACGGTTCACAGGTGGTCGTGTGCGAACCTCAAGGCCTTCACAACATCCCCTGCGGACCTAGAAGTCGTCTACGACAGAGGATCCGCGCGGGACCGCGCCACCGGAGCCCACGGTCGGTACCTGGGCCGGGTGGTCACACTGACTTGGGGCGAGAGAGTGCCGCGGCCAAGTTGCAGAAATCGCACGAGTGTCGGACTGGGTGCAGAAACCTGGTGAGCCACAAACATGAGTTGGTGTAGGCACCTTGCTGGCTCGTCGGTCCTGTGGCCGGGCCTCATCGCCGTTAGCCAATAAAGTCTTAGCTAAGGGAAAGGTAAGCTGCGAAAGTATATGCTGGCAGATGTACCCGGTTGATTGGTGGCTACGTCTGTAAAGAGATCGGGATGAGTAAGCTTGGCAACACTCGGATCGGGATTCGGCCACAGATGTGGTTGAGCATGGAGATTGCCGATGTTGAGGTTCGTCGCGGTAATTACCTGAGATATGTGGCTATTCTTGTATTTGTTATCGTTAGTAATCCACAGTGAATCACCATCCATGAGGAGCGTTCTGCCACTGGACGTATACGGCTGAGGGAACCAATGTCTCCCGTACAGAGCGCGTGAGACGTGATGGTCATCAGCATGCCACTGATCATTGATTTGTATGGCTATAATGAGAGGGTACTCAAGATTGGGATAAGCGTTAGCTTTTCCACGGACTGAACGGAAGATCGCTGTTCTGAGATCGAGAAGAGGCTCCTTGATTCCAGTCGACATGTCCGACCACATTTTCAGCAGTTGATAGTCGGATTGTGATTGAGAATCGTACGGGAAAGCTGTGAATTCGAGGTTCCATCCGTCGATGTCGAATTGTCGTCTTGGCAAATGTCTGATACCCAAATCCTCATATCCTTGTTTTATTGAAACATAGTCTAAGGTAGATAGCCAGCTTTGGACCTTTCTAACTGCCCGTTTACTAGGGAGACTCTGCTTGCCAAAGCGATGGCAAGTTAACATGACATGGAAGGGTGCGGGGGACGTTGCTTCAATGAGAGCATCAAGCAAGGGTGCTAGGCGCCGCTCTGCCTTTATTTTCAGACTGGGTTTCCTTACCGAAGTGGCTTCTAGGTAGAAGACTGCGTTCGAAGTAGTCATACGGAAATCCGGCCGCCTGGGTGTGTTACTCAGCTTAGGCTCCACTTCGATTGAGTAGCCCGAGCGACGGTAGGCCTCATGCAGGTAGAGTTCCCAGAATGCGGAGTCAAACTGGTCATCGTTCTTGTCACGTAACCTAGCTACTAGTTGCGATCGGTGAGATGTTGGGTAGTGGCATATCCAGTCCTCCAGAAGATCACGTACACTTGAAAAGTACGGATCGGCCGACTTTTGAAGGTATTCAGCAGCCGACATAGCCAAAGGCGCAAGCCCGCGCATAGTACGGGCCTTGTCAGGCCAGATGTACCTGGGCCGTTCAGTTGAAGGTCTAGGCATAGCGAGCCAATCGTTTGGCTTGATCGCCGGGCAAGGGCGCGTAGTCGGCCCTCGTCACGGAATCACATGCGTGATGTTTCATCTTAGCGTGGCCGTGTCGTTGGCCCAAGGGTCGGACAGAGCAGAGGGCTTTGCCTGTGGTGGGAGCAACGGGGACGCTTGGATGACGAGGCTGTCACGGGTAAGCGGTACGATCATGCGAATGGCGGCTAGAGGTTGAGCTACAAGCGGAAGTTGATTGAGGTGGCGTTGCCGCTGGATGCGATCAGTGCGGCTTCGGCGCGGGAGAAGGCGATCCGGCATGGGCATCCGTCGAAGTTGCATCTGTGGTGGGCGCGACGGCCGCTGGCGGCGGCGCGGGCGGTGTTGTGGGCTTCGCTAGTGGATGATCCGTCGGCTCATCCTGATCGGTTCCCTACGGAGGAGGATCAGGCAGTTGAGCGGAGACGGTTATTCGGGATTCTCGAGCGCTTGGTGGTGTGGGAGAACTCCAACAACACGGAGTTGCTAGCGGAGGCGCGGACTGAGATCGAGACGTCGTGTGACGGGGAGTTGCCGAACGTACTGGATCCGTTCTGTGGGGGTGGGACGATCCCGTTAGAGGCACAGCGGCTCGGATTGCCGGCCTATGGAGGTGATCTGAACCCGGTGGCGGTGCTGATCTCCAAGGCCCTGGTGGAGATCCCGCCGAGATTCGCTGGCCTGGCACCCGTCAATCCCGACGCCCGCGACAGGTTCGGCTCGGAGTCGTGGGAGCGGGCTCAGGGCTTAGCCGAGGACATCGGATACTACGGACGGTGGATGCGCGACCGAGCGTTCGAACGGATCGGGCAACTGTACCCGGATGCGACTGGTCTGGATGGGGAGAAGCTGACTCCAATTGCCTGGATCTGGGCTAGGACTGTCCGGTCGCCGGATCCGGCCTGGCCGGGTCAAGTGCCTCTGGTGGCGTCTTGGGTGCTTCGTCGCAAGGCCGGCAGGCCCAAGGTGTGGGTGGAGCCGGTCATCGATAGGGATGCGACGAAGATCACTTACCGAATACGAGAAGGTGGGGAACCGCGTTACCCGCGTACTGTCACACGTGGCAGGGGTGTCTGCATCGCCACAGGAGCGGCGATCCCAGGCGACTACATCAAGTCGGAATCACGGGCCGGACGCATGGGTGCCCAGTTGCTGGCCGTTGTCGCCGAGGGCAGACCACGAGGCCGGGTGTACCTGCCTCCTACTGAGTTGCCGGAACCTTGTGCTCCTGCTTGGAGACCCCAAGGACGGAATCCGAAGAAGCTCACCGGTGGCACCGTATACGTCTACGGCTTGGACGAATGGTGGAAGCTATTCACGTCTAGACAGTTGGTGGCTTTGACGACGTTCTCGGACCTCTTGGCAGAGGTGCGAGAGAGAGTACGGGCCGACGCCCTTGATGCTGGTATGGAAGACGAGCGGTTGCGGATCCATGATGGCGGTTTCGGGGCTGACGCTTACGCTGACGCAGTAGTCACCTACTTGGCCTTCGTAGTTGATAAGTGTGCTGACTACTGGTCGGCTCTCTGTAGTTGGCACAATAGCGGGGAGAAGATGCGTAATACCTTCGGCCGCCAGGCCATCCCGATGGTATGGGACTACGCAGAATCGAACCCGTTTTCACGGTCGTCGGGGAATTGGTTGGGTCAGGTTGCTTGGGCCCAGAAAGCGGTTGCCGCGGCACCGGGTAGGGGATTCGGTGACGTCGAGCAGGGAGATGCAGGGGCACGGCTGGGAGAAGCTCCATCGCCGACGGTGTGTACCGACCCTCCATATTACGACAACATTTCCTATGCAGACCTGTCAGATTTCTTCTATGTGTGGCTTCGCAGAAACCTGGGAGACATTTGGCCTCAGGAGACTGCCACGCTGCTGACTCCAAAGTCGGAGGAGATGATCGCCAATCGCTATCGGGCCGGATCGAAGGAGGACGCTAGGGCGCATTTCGAGAAGGGAATGGCAGGGTTCTTGAAGCGGCTGGGGACTGTGCAGCATCCCCGTTTCCCGGCCACGATCTTCTACGCCTACAAGCAGCAGGAGACCAAGCGAGGCGAACAAGTCTCGACTGGTTGGGAGACGTTCCTCCAAGGCTTGGTGGATGCTCGGTTCCAAGTAACGGGTACCTGGCCGGTCAGGACGGAGCTGAGCAACAAGCTGCTGGCCCAGGGTGGAGCAGCCGTGTTGGCTTCCTCGGTCGTGATCGCCTGCCGCCCGCGTCAGCCCGATGCACCGCTCGCCACCCGGCGCGAGTTCATTGATGCACTTCATGCCGGACTGCCGCAGGCGGTTCGGTTGTTGCAGGATCAGGCCATCGCTCCGGTGGACATGGCTCAGTCCGCGATCGGACCTGGCATGGAAGTGTTCTCACGCTATGCAAGAGTGTTGGAAGCCGACGGGACTTCGATGCCGGTTCGGACCGCCCTCGCTCTGATCAATGAGGCATTGGAGGAGGTCCTATCTTCAGAGGAGACCGAGCTCGACGGAGATACGCGCTGGGCGTTGACCTGGTATGAGCAGTTCGGCCGCGACCACGGTCCGTTCGGAGATGCGGAAACGCTCGCCAAGGCGAAGAACACGTCGGTGGCCGGGGTGGTCGAGGCTGCCATCGCGGAATTGAAGGCTGGCAAGGTGCGGCTGGTAGCCGGGGACGACCTCGATGAGGAGTGGGATCCGCTTACCGACAAACGGATCACCGTGTGGGAGGTGGCACAGCATTTGATCGCCCGTCTGGACAATTCGGAGGATGACGCCGCTGACCTCTTGCAGAAGGTGGGCGGCGGTATGGGCGACCGGGCCCGCCGACTTACCTACCTGCTCTATCAGATCGCAGACCGAAAGGGTTGGAGTTCGGATGCAGTTGCTTACAACCGGCTCATCGGTGCGTGGCACGACATTGAGCGCCGTGCCGCTGCGAGGCAGGGTCCGGTGGCGCAGACTCTTGACTTGAGGGGATAGACGGATGGCCGTGACCAATCACGAGCGGGTGGGCAAGGCGCTGACGTTGGTGCGGGACGCCATCCGTCCCGAGGTGGAGAGGATCTGGCGGGCTCAGTACGGGATGCGGTGGCTGGATCGAGTCAACCAGCGGCTGCGCCATCAGGACCGTTTCGGCAATCCGGACGATCTGGTGTTCCTGCTCAAGGGCATGGACGCCACCTGGGATCAGTTCTTCCGTGACACTCTGTCGCGGTCGACCCGGAGCTACCTGCACCTGTTGTGGGATGCCCGCAACGACTGGGCGCACAACAAGAGGTTCAGCTCGGAGCAGACCCTCCGCATCCTTGACCACTGCGAGATGATGCTCGAAGCGTTCCGAGCCGGCGAGTCGGCGATGCAGGTCCAGGAACTCAAGCAGAGCCTTCGTCGGCAGGTGTTCGCCGAGGAGCGGCGCACGGCGGAACGTCGGGCAGCTGCGGAGGCGACCAAGGGCGAGCCGCTGGCGGGTCTCAAGCCGTGGCGGGAGGTGGTGACCCCGCATCGCGATGTGCGGGAGGGGCGCTTTGCGCAGGCGGAGTTCGCAGCTGATCTTCGCCAGGTGGTGAGAGGAGAGGCCGCTCCGGAGTACGGGGACCCGGTGAGCTTTTTCGAGCGGACGTTCATCACCGACGGTTTAGGGGATTTGATACGTACCGCGGCGCGGCGCCTCTCAGGGAAGGGTGGCGATCCGGTGGTGGAACTCCAGACCGGGTTCGGTGGAGGCAAGACCCACAGCCTCATCGCTCTGTATCACCTTGCGTCAGATACCTCCCGATTGAGGGGTGTCGACGAGGCGCTTGCCGAGGACGAACTCTCGGTTCCATCAGGAGTGCGACGGGCGGTCTTCACCGGGCAGTGGGCCGAATCCGCGTCGGTTCACAAGAAGGAGGACGGGGTCGAGGTCCACACCATGTGGGGGGACATCGCCTACCAGCTGGGCGGCGCCGAGGCGTACCGGATGGTCGAGGACGCCGATCGCAACGCGGCCAACCCGGGTGAGAGCCTCGTGGACCTCTTCAAACGGTACGGGCCGGTCATGATCCTCATCGACGAGTGGGTGGCGTACGCACGCGGCCTGCCGATGTCTCCCGAGGAGGGGCAGCGGCCGGCCGGTGACTTCGACACCCAGTTCACCTTCGCCCAGGCGCTGACCGAGGCTGCCGCCGCGGTCGACAACGCGCTGCTGGTGGTGTCAGTTCCCGAGTCGAGCGACCCCAGCCACGACAGCATGGAGGTCGGCGGAGAGAAGGGCCGGAAGGCGCTCGAGCGTTTACGTCACGTGCTGGGCCGCAAGGCTGCGCAATGGCGCCCGGCATCATCTGAGGAGTCCTTCGAGATCGTCCGGCGTCGCCTGTTCGAGCCGATCGAGCCATCAATGGCCCGTCATCGGGACGCGGTGGTCAAGGCGTACCAAAACCTGTACAAAGACAATGTCGGGGAGTTCCCATCGGAGACCAGGGAACGCGACTATGCCCGGCGCATGGACGCCGCCTATCCGATCCATCCCGAACTGTTCGACCGCCTCTACCAGGACTGGTCCACGTTGGAACGGTTCCAGCGGACCCGCGGGGTGCTGCGGTTGATGGCGAGCGTCATCTCGGTGCTGTGGGACAGGGACGACCGGTCGCTGATGATCATGCCCGGGGTGGTCCCGATGGACTCGGCCAAGGTGGTTCCCGAGTTGACCCGGTACCTGACCGACCAGTGGAAACCGATCATCGACACCGATGTCGACGGTTCCGGGTCACTTCCGCAACGCTTCGACCGGGACCGCAAGAACCTGGGTAGGTACGGGGCCTGTCGCCGGGTGGCCCGTTCCACCTACCTCGGATCCGCGCCACTGCCCACCAGTCAGAGGGGTATCGACCGGACCCGCATCGTGCTGGGCTGCGTGCAGCCGGGGGAGAGGCCCGGCGTGTTCGGGGATGCGCTCCGTCATCTCGCAGACGAGGCCACCTACCTCTACAACCAGCAGTTGCGCTACTGGTACGACACCAAGCCGTCGCTCACCCGCTTGGCGGCCGACCGGGCCTTGTCCCGCTTCGGTGACGACGAAGCCGATGAATACCTGCGCGGTCACCTCGCCAAGCTCCGCTGTCCCGCTCCGCTGGGTGGTGTCCACGTCTTCCAGGACAGCGGCGACGTCCCGGACGAGGACGACTCAGTCCGGCTGGTGGTCCTCCATCCAGAGAGCCCTTTCGAGCGGGGCGACACATCTCCCGCGGTCGAGACTGCCCAGACCATCCTTGATGAGCGTCGGGGCGGCCGGCGGATCAACCGCAACATGCTGGTGTTCCTGGCCGCCGAGAAAGCCCGCGTACCCGAGTTGCGCCAGGCGATCCGCAGCCGGCTGGCCTGGCAATCCATCCTCGACGAGCAAGGTGAGCACTACCTCAACCTCACACCCGCCGATGTCAACCAGGCCAAGACCAGACTGGACGAGGCCGACCGAACCGTCGAGTTGCGGATCGGCGAAACCTTCTCCCAGGTGCTCTACCCGGTCCAGTCCCCGGGGCAGGCCGACATCCGGTGGGCATCCGTCCGGGTCAGCGGAGCGGCCGGCCTCTTCGAGCGTGTCGTCAACAAGCTGGAGTCATCCCAGCACCTGATAACCGCCTACGCAGGCACGCTCGTACGACGCGACCTGGACCGACCAGAAGCTCCACTATGGGACGGGGACCACGTTGGCGTCCGAACGCTCTGGTCCTACTACTGCCGCTACCTCTACATGCCCCGCCTCGCCGGCTTCGGCGTCCTCGCCGCAGCCATCGCCAGAGGCGTGGCCGACCTGAACTGGCAGCACGACACCTTCGCCTACGCCGACACCTACGACACCGAGGGGGACCGATACCCAGGCCTACAGACCGCCGCCCAGGTGGAGGTGACCCAAAGCCTCACCGCGGTACTGGTTCGTCCAGACCGGGCCCTGGCACAGCTGGACGCCGAGTCAAAGCTCGCAGACGAAGAAGACGAGGTCCCGCGTGAAACCGAGGAAACGTGGAAGCCAGGAGATCCCGACCCGCGCCGGCCTCCTACCACGCCCCAACCCACCCGCTTCTACGGTCGAAAGGAACTCGATACGGTCCGCGCCATCCGTGACCTAGGCACCATCCTCGAAGAGGTCACCAAACACCTGGACGGAACGGGCCAGGAGGTCACCATCACCGTGGAGATCAACGCCCGCTCAGACGGCTACGACACCCGCACCCAACGCATAGTCAAGGAAAACGCCACCCAACTCGGCTTCGAGTCCCACGAGTTCGAAACCTGATCGGCCCCCGCCGTTAGCCTGGTGATCGACCCACCGACGACATCCGCGACATGGCCGATCCCCAGGCGCATATGCCATCCGGGTGAACCCTAGGACCAGGTTGGAGAGACGGCTGGGTGGGATGGTGTGCTGTGTTGGTTGCTGTCACGTTGGGTAGATATAGTCGAGGAGGATAAGGCTGGTTACCGGGGTGGTGCTCCCGAACATACTGTAGTACCAGAAGTAGTAACCCAAACGGACAAAACACAATGTGACCTGGGGATATAGCCCCGAACAGGCATCAGGGGTTCAAATCCCCTCAGCTCCACCTTGACGACGACCTGTTGTCCCACATCGTCGCAGAAGCGGGTCCTCTCTTGACGTAGCGGGAGCGGTGTAGCTTCCTTGAACAGCAAGCGGGGAGGAATGCTCATGACCGAGGACAAGTCACCGACGACGGCCCTGTTGCTGTCGATATTCCTAGGGGGTCTGGGTGTGGACCGGTTCTATCTAGGCCATGTCGGCTTGGGCCTCGGGAAGCTGTTCACCGGGGGCGGGCTAGGTGTCTGGTGGCTCATCGACATCTTCCTGATCCAGGAGGCGGCTCGCAAGGCGTGAGTCGTCCTGGATGGCAGGCGGATAAGGCTGTGGGTCCTTCGAGGAGGCCGGCCGCATACCGTATCCGGCAGCTGATCTGAACCCCTAGCGCACCGGTCGAGCAGAGATCAACCGACTGCGGACCCGACCAGGCTCCCTATGTACCAGGCCAGTACGCCGCCGAGTCCGGCGATCAGCATGTTCTCCAACCCGGCGCGAACCATGCTCGTGCGGGCCACGATGGCCTTGACCGAGCCGACGGTGAACAGTCCGACGGAAGTCAGGGCGGCGGCCCACCAGAGCCCGACGCCGGTGTCGTTCGTCAAGACGAAGGGGAGGACTGAGGTGCTCGAGCCCGCCAGAAAGAGCAGCCCCGACATGGTCATAGCGATGACGGGAGAACGACGCTCCGAGTCGACGATGCCGAATTCAAGCACCTTCATCGCGTTCAGCATGCCCTCGTCCGAACGGTCGAACGCCTCCACGATGTTCCTGACATCGTCATCGTGGAGTCCCATGTCGGAGAACATGTCGCCCAGTTGCTCCAACTCCTTCTCGCGGTGGTGGCGAATGTGCGAGCGCTCCAAATCCAACTCCGCCGCCAGGACATCGTCCTGAGACTTGGTTGCCAGGTACTCCCCGGCGGCCATGGAAATGGCGCCCGCGATCGCGCCGGCCACCCCCGCCAGCAGGACTTGGTCGGTGTTGAGACCTCCGCCGACAACCCCGGCCACGAGCAACAGCATCGAGACGAGCCCGTCGTTGACACCCAGAATGATGTCCCGCCAGTACGGTCGGCTCTCGCCGATATGGTCCTCGTACGGGGGGACGCCCTCTTCGGCGTGCTGTGCCGATGTCAGTCCCTTCCTCTTCACTGTGCCGGTCTCCTTGGTCTCAATCCGGTGCGCATCGTGCACGCTACTAGCGGGTCATCGCGGTTGAACGGTCGGGGGAGCGGCCTGGTTCACGGAAGGAGATGGCGAGACCTTGGGGACGTGGAGGCTGATCGTTGCGGGACTCGTGGCGTCTATGACATTGCCACGGCCTGCCGCTCCTCCGGTGGCTCAGGCGCGCCGGTGGGGTCTGAACGGCAGGGGGACGACCTCGGCCGCGATCTCCACCGTCTGACCGGCAGCCGACCACAGCACGGTGTGTTGCGCTCCCAGGCTTGCCGATTCCCTGTCGATGTGGCCGAGACCGATGAGCATCCCGACTGTCGGTCCCCAGGTGACGCTGGTGGCGTATCCCACCCGCCGGCCCGAGTCGATCACGGGGAGGGGCATGTCGTGCACCCGGGGAAACATCTGCACGAACTCGCCCCGCTCGAGCTGGTACTCCAGCATCGCCCGCCAGTCGATACTGAGCCCCACCATCCGTCGAGGCGCGCCCCCGGCGGCCTGCTCGTCCAGAAGGGCTTGCCGCCCCAAGAAGTCCGGCTTGTCGAAGTCGATGAAGCGACCCAATCGAAGCTCGAACGGGGAGCATTCGCGCATCTGGGTAGGGTCGTCGACAGGCGGGGTCGGATCTGGTCCGGCCCCCATGTAGTCGGCGCCGATGATCAGGAGGCCGGCCTCCACCCGGGCGATGTCGATGGCATACTCCCCGGCGGGCCTAAGCCCGTATTTCCCGCCTGCATCCATCAGCGCGTCCCACATCGGGCAGGCGCCCTCCGGCGACACCCATAGCTCGTAGCCGACCTCGCCCGTGAAGCCCTGGCGGCTCACATCCACGATCGCTCCGCCTATTTCCGTCTTTGCCATCCGGGAGAACCCCAGGGAGGACCAGTCCCGGCCGGTGGCACGCTCCAGAACCTCGGTTGACTCGGGTCCCTGGAGGGCGAGGATGCCGATCGACTGGCTGATGTCCTCGACCTCGACGTCGAGCCCGGCGGCGTTCATCTTGAACCACTGTTCCTGAGGCCCGGCCACGAACACGTAGTCCTCTGCGCCGAAGCGGAAGACGAGGCCATCCGCGACCATCCTTCCCTCCTCGTTGCACCACGGCGAGTAGAGGACCTGGCCCACCTCCTGGGTGAGAGCGTTCCGGGGGAGGATCCGGTTCGCCAGCCGGGGAGCATCGGGGCCGCCGATGCGGGTCTTCGACAGGGGAGACATCTCGTTGAGGGTGGCGGCCGTTCGCATCGCCGCCAGCTCCTCCCTGAAGTCGGTATAGATGTCGGGCACGATGTACGGGGGCCAGGGAAACCAGGAAGATGTCTCGACGGCTGCTGCCGTCCGCTTGTGGAACGGCGTCCCCACGAACCCCTCGACACCCAGATCTTCCAACATGCGGTCTGCTCCCCGGTGCGATGGCGGCGAGTGTACAACCGGCCGGGCGTATTCCTCTGCCCTGAATCCTGGACCCGGTCTTGCTGACCAGGCGCCACCGGACCCCCTGCCGGTACGAGGGTTCCCGGTACCGCCGGCTGAACGCCCGTGCGTACAAGGGGGTTGAACATGGCACACACCCGCCGCATACTGCCCGGCAGCCACAAGCACCACCGGTTACCTGCTTTTCGACGTCGAGGGAACCGGAACCGGGATCAATTCGGGAGCGGACCCGCCAGGGGATAGCGGAACGCGCACGGACCGAAGGAGGTGGTGGCTGGGGGATGGGCCCGCAAGGTAGGCCGCGTGTTCGCGATTTTCGCGTTCTTGCGGCTCGGAGACACTCGCCGGGCTGCTGATAGTGTGAGGAACATCGAACAACCGCCTGTCCTGCGTGTACAGCGGGCCGCTTCATCCGCTCCCGTAGACATGCCAAGCATTCGTGGCAAGGCGGGTCTCACGATGGAGGGCGCCGAGTTGGATTACGAGTTCGTCACGTTCAGCCGGGACGATGCGGTGGCCACCATCACCCTCGACCGTCCGGATGCGATGAACGCGCTATCGCATGGGCTCGAACGGGAACTCCATCACGCGCTCGACGAGGCCGATGCCGATCCGGCCATAAGGGTGATCGTCCTCACCGGAGCAGGACGGGCGTTCTCCGCAGGCTATGACTTCGAAGAGGACGTTGCCGGCGACGACGCCACCACTGCCGCCACGTTGCGCCAATGGCTCGATACCAACCAAAGGAGCGTGGAGGGCTTCATGCATGTCATGGAACTCTCGACACCGGTGATCGCCGCGGTCAACGGATGGTGCCTGGGCGGCGGGTTCTGGTACGCGTTGTGCTCGGACATCACGATCGCCTCCGAGGACGCGACCTTCGGCCAGCCGGAGGTCCGGGGGATATCGAGTTCGTCCATCCTGTTCGCCGTGCTGGCCGGGTGGAAGAACGCCCACCGCTACACCCTCACCGGCGACCACTTCGACGCCGCGGAGGCGTTGCGGATCGGGGTCGTGAACGAGGTGGTGCCGGCCGACCGGTTGCTGGAGCGGGCCAACGCCCTGGCGGCGAGGATCGCCATGGTGCCGCCCGACTCGGTGCGTCTCAACAAGGCCATCACCACCTATGGCCTGGAGGCGATGGGACTGCGGAACGCCCACAATGTGATGGCGTTCCTCGCCACCATCGCCCACGCATCCGGCGATTCGTCCGAGGTCCGGCACCTCCACGAGGCGTATCGCCGGGGTGGGATCAGGGCGTTTCTCGACGCTCGCGACGGTCCGTTCCAGCCCGAACCCGGCGGGCCACGGTCTCGCAAAGACGGGTGACCGGGTCACCCGGACACCCGCGGTATAGCATGCGTGCGTTACCACGATCGAAGGGCGCACCATGATCACCAGCCTCAACCACTCGGGAATCGTGGTCCGGGACCTGGACGAGATGCTGCGGTTCTATACGGAAGATCTCGGGCTGACCGTCCTCGAACGCTATGAAATGGAGGCGGGACCAGAAGGTGATCACGCCGGAATACCGGGAGCTCGCCGCATCGAGATGTTCCTCGGTCTCGGGGATGACGGCCACATGCTCGAGCTCATCCAGTATCTGGAACCCCTGTCGAGCGACGGCCATATCGAGTTGAACAGGCTGGGCGCCACCCACGTCTGTTTCCTGGTGGACGATCTCCTCGAGGCCCATGAGGAACTGGCCGGGAAAGGTGTCTCCTTCGTTACGGATCCGATCTTTTCGAAGACCCCGGATGGTGACGATTGGGGCGTGGTCTACTTCCAGGACCCGGAGGGAAACTGGCTCGAGTTCATCCAGGTCTAGGTCCGTCAAAGACTCGGAGCGTAGGTGGTCGCGAACCGGCCGATAGCACAGGAGGGATAGATGGTCACGGTTGACTGCCATCTTCATCTGACCGAGACGCCCAGCCAGGTGCCCGACTGGTGGATGACCGAGATGTACCGCCCTTACGGGGGCGGCTTCGGGTCGACCGACGGGGCCTGGATGGTCGACCTGCTTGACCGGTCCGGTGTCGATGTTGGTCTGGTGCAGGGCGCCGATATCCGCCGCACCACGTGGCATCCGGACTTTCCGGAGGAGCATGAGGTGTTCGTTCCCAACGACTACACCGCCGAGCAGGTGGCAATGTTCCCGGATCGGCTCAAGGGGGTCGTGTGCGTGGACCCGATCCGCGATGTCGCGGCAGCGCTGGAAGAGATCGACCGCTGTGTCCTGGAACTGGACTTCCGTGCTGTGAAGCTCGTGGCGGCGTACCAGCACTACTCGCCGAACGATCGCAGGCTCGACCCCATCTACGAGCGATGCATCGAACTGGACATCCCGGTGCACATCTTCACGGGTTGGACCCCGACCATCACCGCCAAGCTGGAACACGCCGATCCGGTGCTCATCGACGAGGTCGGCCGCCGCTACCGGGACCTCAAGCTCATCGTGGCGCTCGGTGTGCCATGGATCGATCAATGCATCCTCATGGTCGCGAAACATCCGAACTTCTACGCCGACATGTACCACTACTCGGAAATGGGACCGGGACCCCTCTACGGGGCGCTGGAGACGTTCCGGTCGTTGTCCGCCCTCGACCGGGTGCTGTACGGGTCCAACAACAGCGACAAGGTGCGCGTGGGTCGGGAGGAGTCAACCGTCCCGGACGTGTACCGGAGCGTCAACGAGGTGGCCGAACGACGGGGCGCCCCTCCGTTCTCGGACGAGGAGATGGCGGCCATCCTGGGCGGTTCGGCCGCCGGCATCTACAAGATCGGCGCCTAGACCACTGTCGAACTGGAATCGGTCCGGGGAGTGGTCGGCATGGCCGCAGGGCGGGTTCCCCTGTCTCAAGGTGTAGGACAGGAGTTCCGAGCGGGTTCGTGACCTAGAGGTGGGCGGAGGCGCATGGCTTCGTATCGTCACCAAAGCAGCCTCAACCTGGCCTCAAGGCCGAGCATTCTCACCGAGTGGGGTCGACGATGGCTCACGCCGGAGTACGGCTTGCGGAAGAAACCCCCTCCTTGCAGTTGACGAGAGCCTCGGTCCGAGCAACAATGACATAGGACTAACAAATAGCGATTTGAGGCTTGTCGCCTCCGTCTGCTGCGCCCCGACCTGTAGGAGGCCTCTGTCAAGATCACGAGGAACGTCCCGCTGAAGGTTCAAGTCGCGAGCGGACTGAGGGAACTGATCCGGAACGAGTACCCCAACGGAGAGCGGATACCTACTGAGTACGAGCTCGCCGACATGCTCGGCGTGAGCAGAGGTACTGTTTCTCAGGCACTCGCCATGCTCACCAGCGAAGGCTTGGTCCTGCGTAAACAGGGGTCGGGCACGTATACCAACCCCAACATCCTGCGCCTCAGTGTCCGTGCTGACCGACCGTTTCAAATCAACGGGTTGATCGAGAGCGCCGGATACTCACCGTCGGTCGACCTGATCGAGCACGAGGTCAGCTCGGCCGATGCGGAAACCGCAGCTCTGTTGGACATACCGGTCCATTCCGACGTCCTCGTGGTTCGCCGGGTCTTCCTGGCGGATGATGAGCCGGCTGTGTATCTCGTCGACAGGCTTTCCGCAGACATCATCACCGTGGCCTACAAGACAGAAGACCTAGAGAAGCTCCTCTTTCACGTTCTGCCGGATCGCTGTGGTGTTTACCTGAGCTACACGCTTTCCAACCTGATCCCGTCCGTGGCCACCGAACGTGTTGCTGGCCTGTTGAAGATCAACCTGGGAACTCCGCTGCTCCAGTGCAATGACACACACTACGATATAGATAATCGGCCAATCGTCTATTCAACTATCTATTACTCAGATAAAAAGCTGCGCTTTAGTGTAATGCGCAAAATCCATATGTGATGTGCCGAAATGGGTAGTTATGCGACGGGAATCATTAATTGAGACTCTACCAGTGACGACTCTGGTAGCGAATCTCACAACGCCTTGTGATCCGTTTGAGGCTCGGTGCTCTGGGCCCCAGCTGGCGTCGCGAGGAGGAAGGACCGAAGAGAATGTACAGAGATAGGGCACGAAGGCCAGTTCTCTACATGGTCGTGATCGCGCTGCTTGTAGCAGCTTGTGGCGACAATGGCGAGGAGCCGGTTGCTACGACCGCCGCCCCGGTTGAGACCACGGCGGCCCCGGTTGAGACGACGGCGGCCCCGGTTGAGATGATGGAGCTGAGTCTGGCTCTGTCGTCGCCGCATGTGTGGATCCAGCCCGTGATTGCCCAGTGCGAGGGCTACTACGAGCAAGTGGGACTTGATGTCGAGCTTGTTCGGTTCGCTACAGGACGTGCTGCGACGGATGCGCTCATTGGCGGTCAGACTGACCTTGCCACGACGGCTATCTCGCCGGCGATCTTCGCTGCCTTCCAGGGCCAGCCGATCGCGATTCTCGCCGAGAACGCTCGTTCCCCCGGTGAGAAGGTCACGGCAAGAGCTGAGTCGGGGATCTCCACGCCTGCTGATCTGGAGGGCAAGAAGATCGGTGTGACACTCGGAACCGATGTCCACTTCTTCCTCAGCGAGTTCCTTACATATCACGGCATGGCCGTGGACGATGTGGAGATTGTGAACCTGAGACCACCCGACATGGTGATTGCCCTAGTTCGAGGTGATATCGATGCCTTTGCGAGCTTCGCGCCTCAACACGCCGCCGCGCTGGAGGAGTTGGGGGACGGCGCAGTCGTCCTGAGACAGCCCGATCCGCCTATACACCAATCGCTCTTCTTGCTCATCGGAATGCAAGATCTTGTCGCCGAGAACCCTGAGGCATACAGGCGTTTCATGGAGGCCATGGTTCTGGCTGATGAGTTTGCGGCCGCCGATATGGACGGGGCCACGGAGTGCGTCGCAGAGATCTCCGAAATCGACGTTGAGACAGCGGCGGGCTTGATGGAAGTGTACTCCTGGAAGGTCTGGCTCGATCAATCTCTGATTGACGAATCCGTGATTCGAGCGGACTGGCAGCTGACAAATGACTTGGCTCCCGAAGGGGCAGACATGCCGGACTTCCGGAGCTTCATCATTGAAGGACCACTCGAGCAAGTCGCACCAGATCTCGTGTCGCTTCCCTAGTCGAAGTGCGGAACCGATGGCCGCCTCCGTGGTGGAGTGCGGCCATCGGTAAGCGAAGTCATACTTTCACAGATCACAAAGGTGCGTTGCCTATGACGGGGAAAGCCAAGACAACATCCAAACTTACAAGGCTCAGGGCACGGATTCGACACTGGGGTAGCAATCCGAGCATTACGACGAACACCGTCTCGATATTGTTGTTCTTGACCGTGTGGGAGTTGGTCAGTCGCTTCGGCAGGCTGGGTATGAATCTGTTTCCGCCTCCAACATGGGTGTTCCAGGAACTCTGGCGGATGATCCAATCGGGTTTGTGGTCCAACGACATCATGGTTAGCGGAAGACGAGTGGTCAGCGGCTTTCTTGTTGGTTCGAGTATCGCAATCACCACCGGGTTGATGACTGGGAGGATTCCTATTGTCCGAGCGTTGCTAGAACCTGTCATTCAGCTGCTCAGGCCGATACCCTCGATTGCCTGGGTTTCAATATCGATATTCTGGTTCGGCTTGGGCGAATCCTCAAAGCTGTTCCTGATATCCTACGGTGTGTTCTTCCACGTATGGCTCGCCACCCACATCGGGGTCTCAACCGTCGACCCGGTCCTATTGCGCGCTGCTCGCTCTCTCGGAGCGAGGGGACGCAAGCTGTTTGTTCAGGTGGTCCTGCCGTCAGCCCTTCCGTTCATCATTGCCGGCCTGCGAGCTGGCGTCGCCGTCGCGTTCATCGTCGTCGTGGCAGCGGAGTTGACAGGGGCATCAGCGGGCGTGGGCTTTCGCATTTCGCACTCACGCGAGATCTTCCGGGCCGACAGGATGATGGTCGGCTTGATGACGCTCGGCATGCTCGGGGGGCTAGGCGACCTGATCTTCTCCCGGATATCCCGACGACTGGTCTTCTGGGCGGGTGAGGCGAGGAGGTGATGTCTGGTATCGGTCGGAGACAATTGCGCAGCGGGCAAACACAGACCCATGTAGCCAGCGACCTCCGTGGTGCACGCGTGTCGCTTGAGAATCTGGACGTGACCTTTCAGGCCACAAAGGGCGAGCAGGTCCACGCTGTCCGTGATTTCTCCATCGAGATCGCACCTGAGGAATTCGTCGCCATCATCGGTCCAAGTGGGTGCGGTAAATCGACGATAGTCAATGTAGTTGCCGGGTTCGTGGACTGCACAGGCGGCTCTGCAAGCATCGACGGCAGAGAGATCGAGGGGCCTCCACCCGAGTGCGGAGTTGTCTTCCAGGACTATGCTCTTTTTCCGTGGCTTAACGTGGTTCAGAACGCCGCGTTTGGACTCAAGATGCAAAAGGTGGACAAAGAAACGCGGACAAGAATCGCCCGGGAGAAAGTTGACCAGGTACACCTGACAGGTTTCGAAGCGAAGTATCCGCATGAACTCTCGGGGGGTATGAAGCAGCGGGTGGGTCTTGCACGAATCCTCGCCAGCAACCCCCGCGTCATGTTGATGGATGAGCCATTTGGTGCTCTCGATGCCCAAACACGTGAGCTGATGCAAGGGTTGCTATTGGAGGTATGGGATCAATACCGTGCCACCGTTGTCTTCATAACCCATGATCTCGACGAGGCCATAGTCCTCTCGGACAAGATCGTGCTGATGTCCGCCCGGCCTGGGACGGTGAAAGCGGTCTTCAGGAACCCGCTCCCAAGACCGCGATACATAGACGAGGTCACTACATCGGCCGACTTTGTAGAGTTGAAACGTGAACTCTCCGGGTCGCTACGTGAAGAGATCGAGGCCGCGAGGGTGCAATCTGAAACTGCTACGGATTAGTGGCGACTTATTGCCTTGCAATATCCACCTGTAAGGCTCCACATGGGTCATGAGTTATGTCGGATGCGGCTCATGACCGCGAATTACACAAGACATCCGAGATATCAAGGAGAGGAATTGGAATGAGCATAGGCATCATTGGTACTGGGTTGTCGCGTACCGGTACTACGACTATCCGTCGGGTTATCGAGGTGCTTGGATTCGGCCCCTGCTATAACTCCAGTGAACTATTCACACACCCGAGGGGGATGGATTTTTGGGAGTCGATGGAGCAGGGGAAAGCGGTGGACTTCGCCTCCTTCTTCAGTAACTACAATGCTATCGTAGGTTATCCCGGCTACATCTTTGCCCAGCAGATCTTGGAAGAGTACCCCGACGCAAAACTGATCCTAAGCGTGAGAGACCCTGAGGAATGGTATGGCGACATTGCTGACACCGTATTTCAGGCAGGCCCTTCCCACGCAAATCAGATCTACGCAGCGGAAGTTGAGGCAGACAAGGATCTAGATCCGTATCTTGCGGATTGTATCAGGCGCAGCCATGCTATGCAGTCTCGAATCCTTGAGGATGGGTACTTCGAAGGGCGCTTTACAGAGAAGGAGTACGCGGTCAAGCGTTATGTCCAGTGGAACGAAGATGTCAAGAAGCAGTTCCCCCCAGACCGCTTGCTCGTGTATGCGGTCACCGAAGGCTGGGAGCCTGTTTGCGACTTCTTGGGTGTCCCAGTGCCTGAAGGGGAGCCCTTTCCGCATCTGAATCATCCTGATGTCTTCCACAAACGCTCGACGTCGGGTTTCCTGGACGGCTTGAAGAAGTCGGAAGGCATCTCATCTATTGGGTGACTGAGCGTCCCCAAGTAGAGACAAGTTCAAACCCTAGGGGAGGACGAAGCCACGCCGGAGCAACGAAGGAGAGAGACATCCGGTGGATGCACTCGAACTTTGAAGAGGAACGGACTCGCCGCTTCGTACCACGGTTCCACGTGGACGGACTGAGGGCACAGCCATGAGCGTCGTATTCGAGAGCAGGAAGAGCGTCAGCCACTACCTTGACCCGCGCAGGGAATTCGCCCCGGCCGAGAAACCGATCGACATCCGAGTGCACCCGCTAACCGGACACACCACGAGGGTGGCTCATTTCGGCATTCCGCCGCGCCAGGAATACGTGCTGGCCGAGGAGATCAAAGCTGCAGAGCTTCCGGTCTTCGCGCCGCCGCTCGTCACGCAGGTCACCCCCAAGTTCACGGATGAGGGCCTTCAGGAGCGATACACGAGGGGCCGGTGCGTGCTGTTCCCGAACCTCAGCCCCTACGACGAGCTCTCGCCCGTGGCGACAATCGGCGATCGGCCGCTCGTCGAACCGAATGACCTTGTTCCCGAAGACGTCGCCGACGCGCTTGCCCTCATGCGGGAGTTCTTCCGCGATGTACGATCGCCGCGTGACCGGGGTGTGCTGGGCTGGAACTTCTGGCCGGCGTCGGGTTCCAGCATCCCGCACCCTCACATCCAGGCAGTTGCGTCGGGTCGCCTTCCGGACCGGCAGCGGGCGGAGCTGCTCGGCGAGGAGCGCCATCATGTCGAGCACGAATCGGACTTCTGGGACGACTTCCTCGCCGTTGAACGAGACGGTCCCCGCTGGCTCGGCGAGATGGGCGGGTTTGCCGCGGTCGCCGACTTTGCCCCGATGTCGTTGGTCCCCGAAACCGTCGTTGTCCCCGTCGGCGGAGACCCGTGGCATCTCCAGGAGGCGACCGATGCGCATTTGTTCGGGATGGCAGCGTGGATGTGTCGGCTGGCCGCCGCTCACACCGCCCTGGGGGTGAGTTCGTTCAACGGCTTGCTGCACCCGACGGCACCGGGTGACGGAAAGCCCTCCCGATTCCGGGCCCGCTTCATTCCCCGCGTCTACGTGGTCGAGCCACACCATTCCAGCGACTGGACCTGGATCCAGATGGGAACGAACGAGGGCCTAACGTCGATTGTCCCGGAGGAGTGGGCGGAGAGCCTGCGGAAGGTGCTTACCTAGCCCTGATTCTTCAGGTTTCCCGCCGCACCAACGAACATTGGGCAGTCAACCTCATGAATTGACGCCTACCGCTCCAACACCGGGCAGGTGAACGGTCACGCCAAGCCAAGACGCAACTACCAAATCGCTATAACCCCAGGTCAGGAGCCCGAGACTCGCGCTCCATTCACCGTACAAACCCCCGATCCATGAAGAATTGGGGCTAAGCGTCGACACCTGGCGCGACCCAGGACGACCTAGGACATCGCTTGGACGTCGAAGACGGTGGGCTCCGAGACCTCGGCCTCGAGGGCCGAGATGGCGGTCTCCACGACCCGGCGCCGATACTCCGTCTCGTCGGCTGTGTCCAGGTCCGGATCCCCGAAGGGATGGGTGACGGCCTTGCCCTGGACGATCCTGAGTACGCCAACGGACTCGGCCAGAGGGACCAGCGCCGTGACCAGCGCGGCCGGAATGCCCTGGTTCTCGATCGACTTGGCGAGCGTAGACCCGCTACGCGTCCCCGTCCCTCAGGTCGAACCCACGATCGCGGCCTGAACCCCGTCAGCGATCAGGGCGCGTCCCATCTCGGCGCCGATGCGGGTCATGTCGCGCAGGGTGCCCATGTTGCCCGTGGTGCTCAGTAGCTCTGGGTGAAGGCTGAGCCGGCCCACCTGCTCCATGGACCGGGCGGCGTCGAGCGGTACCTGGCGGTCGGGATCCTGGTTGGCGAAGCTGGTGTCGATACCGCCATGGACCGATTCGAACTCACCCTCCGCGAAGCCTTCCCGGTCCTGGATCGGATATCTCATCCAGTCGGTCGCCCATCCGGAAGGCAGGCGGTCGGGGTTGCCCGCCGGGACTATCCCCGCCTCGGTCACCAGCGCCAACCGGAAGGGGGCGCCCGTCGTGATCGGCTCGGAGGCCTCGGCGGGTTCGTAGCGGGGGAGCGGCCACTCGGTAGCGAAGGGCTCTCCGCGCATCTTCGTGAGCAGCATCTCGATCGCCCGGGTGGAACCCCGCAGGCCCTCGAACGTATTGCGCCGGAGCCCCTTGGTAAGCGTGCCTTCCTCGGCGGCGCTGCCGAGTTCTTCGCCCCGTCCCAGCCTGGAAGCCAGATGCGCGAGGCGCTCCAGTGCGGTGCCCATGCCGGCGGCTGTCTCGGCGGTGGCGAGGGTCGGGACCCAGGCTCGGTAGTCGGCGGCGCCCGGGCTGTCGGGATGGAGTCCGGTGACCGCCGGTACGCCGAGGTGCTCGATCACCGCCTTGCAGACCGCGCCGCAGGCCAGGCCGTACCGTCCGGATCCGAAGGCCGGTCCGGCCACCACGACGTCCGGGTCGAACCCGGCGATCAACCCGATCGCCTCGTCCACGGCGCGGCTCCCGCCTTGTGCCATGTAGTTGTCACCGCCGATGACGGTCCCGACGATCCGGTCCTCGCCTTCCAGGAAGCGGGTCAGGCCCCGGCCGCTTCCCACCGGACCCGGTTCGGAGACCGGTCCCATGCCTGCTTGGTCCTCGCCGCCCAGTCCCCCGAAGAACTGGTTGAGATAGTGAACGATTCTCGCCATCGGTTACCTCTCAGTACTCCTCGCCGCGGATATGGGTTCCGCCGAACTGGTGGGTGCTGGCCATCACGATCGCCAGCGGGGCCTCGAACGCACCGGCCGGGTCCTCTTCGATCCGGATCAGGGCGTCACCACCGATCACCCGCTCCACGGGCTCGAAGAGGACGGTCTCCTCGTAGTTTCCGGTGCTCACGATGGCATCGGCTTCCGGAACGAAGTGGACGAAGCCGGACTCACCCGGGTTGGCCGCCATCTCCATAGACAGCATCGTCGTGGTCACTCCCCGTCGCTCCAGGTTCCTGCAAATCATCATGGCGTCGACGGCGGGATGCCCACCGCCGGCGTAGTTGATCAGCGCCCCTTCGGCGCCCATCATGATCGCCAGGTTGGCCGCGTGGTTGGCGAGGCGCTCCTTGGCGGCGCGGGTGTCTCCGTTGGTGAAGAGGACCACACCCCGGAAGTCGACGTCCTTGCCGTGGCGGGCGTAGAGATCCTCGATGATGGCGTGGTTCTGCACGGTGTAGGTGAGTTCCCGCATGCACGCGATGGCGTTCCAGCCGCACACCAGCGCCCCGTCGAGCAGCTCGTTCGGGTGGATCGGGGTGGGCAGGTGGGCGGCGCCGCCGATGGCCCCGGCCCCGGGAGCGATCTCGCCATGCAGGAACGGGATGGCCAGCTGGTACAGGTACACGACCGCCGGCAGGCCGTTGACCGGCGAGGGGGCCAGGTCGTAGGTGTCCACCCGGTCGGGTCTCTTCCCGAGGGTTGTCTCGGCCAGGTACCGGGCTGCCTTCAGGCCTGCAAGCCGGACCGCCTTGTTGTACTCGACAGCCTCCGGCGTTCCCTCGAAGACGTTGGTGGGGCGGTCCTCGCTCTCCAGCAGTGCGGTGGTCGGTTCACACGAGACCACCACGATGATGAGCTCCGACAGGGGCGAGTATCCGGCTGTGGGGCCGGCCATGTCGAAGACGGCCTCCCGCCAGTAGCGCGGTTCGCCCGGTACCGGAAGGGCGGTCTCCACGACCGCCACCCCTTTCAGGGCGTGGGTGGTTCCCGTACCCACCAGCCGGGGCACGGTCAGGAGACCCGAGAAGTCCGTGCCTGAAGGGTCCACCTTGATCCTCGGCTCCACCGCATCGATCGCGTTTATCACCCTGACCGATTCCCCGGGCCGGATGATCTCCACCGAGACCGCGGCAAGATCCGGATCTGTGGAGAGCTGTTCCTCCAACTCCTCGATGTTGATGGTCAGGATGCCGTCTGCGAAAGCGGTCTCGTCGCCGGCCCGCACACCGGACACGTCGAAGGCGCCGACGTCCAGGATCTGGCGGCGCGAGCCGGAGTTCACGCCGGCGTCCCCTCGCGCCTCGCGGCGGGCTCGGGACGCTTCCGCCGAGGTCCGGGCTTCATGCGACCTGCGGGAGGCCCAGCATCTGGCGGGCCTGGGCGGGCGTGGCGATCTCGCGGTTCATGTCTTCGGCGATCCTGCGGATGCGGCTCACCAGCTGGGCGTTGCCGGTGGCCTTCTCGCCCCGCCGGTAGTAGATGTTGTCCTCCAGACCAACCCGCACATGGCCTCCGAGCAGGATTCCCAGGACGTTCATCGGGATCTGGAACGGCCCGGTACCGATCACCGAGTAGAGCGCGCCGGCCGGGAGTTCACTGACGAGCGACATTAGGTTGGCAGGGGTCGGGAACGACGCGGTCTGGGCACCCAGGACGAATTGCACCATGTAAGGGGGTGTCACGTTCTCGTTGTAGATCAGATCGCGCAGCACCCAGTACTGCCCAGGGTCGTAGACCTCCAGCTCCGGCTTCATCCCGCGCTCGGCGATCACGGACGCGTAGTGGTTCAGTTCGCCGTAGGTGGTGCCGCTGCACATGTCGTAGTCGACCGGCCCCCGGGGATGTGGAAGGTGGGAAGGCCGCTCGGGCATGGTGAACTTCGACACGAACGGACCCAGGTTGAGGGTGGCCACGTCAGGGGCCGGGTCGGCGAACAGCGGCGAGTACCGTTCCTCCGTGGTCAGGGTGGGCCCGCCGCCGGTGCTGTTGTTGATGATCACATCCGGGCACAGCTCCCGGATCATCCCGTTGACCTTCCCGTAGTCGGCGGGGTTGCCGGTGCACTGACTCCAGTCGTCGGGATCCCGCACATGCACGTGTATCTGCGACGCGCCGGCCTCGTATGCCCTCCGGGCTTCCTCCGCCTGCTCCTCCGGGGTCTCGGGAAGAGCCGGGTTCGACTCCTTGCCATGGCCACCGCCGCTGATGGCCGCGGTGATGATCAGGGGCGGCAGCGCACTCCGAGCCGTCTTCCGCATCCAGAGGTACGGGTCGCGAAAGTCCCAAGTCGCTTCGATTTCGCCCATCGGTGTTCCTTTCGAGACAGCTGTCAACCCCCGGTCGGTGCCTCGTCCTGGTACCGAGGGACCACCTTACGAGGCCCGAATCATAAAGAACCTAGCCCTCCGACCGATCAAGCGTGGTCGGGGGTGTTGCGGTCATCCGCCACGGTTCGAGCAGCGGGGAGAGACCCGCCCGGGCGACGAGGTCCGCGGCTCGCCCGTTCGCTTCCTCGACGACGGCCGCTTCGTCCACCATCGTGCAGCTGCCGTTCTCGAAGATGACATCGCCGCCGACGATCGTATGGGTCACGTCGGCGGGGCCGGTCGAGTAGACGACAGAAGCCACCGTGCGGTGGAGCGGTGAATGGTGAGGAGCGGACTGATCCACGATCACCAGGTCCGCGAGCTTCCCCGGCGCGATGACACCGGCTTCGATCCCCATGTACTCGGCGCCGGCGCGGGTGGCCAGCTCGATCGCTTCCTCACCGTTCGACTCGGTGGGGTTCTGGGAATGGACGCGCTGGAGGAGGACCGCCTGCTTCATGCAGGCGAACATGTCCAGCCGGTGCCCGCTGCCCCCGTCCAGACCGAGAGCAACGGTTGCGCCGGCGCCGCGCAGGTCACGGAGACGCATCACTCCCAGGGCGATGTACTGATGGGAGATCGGGCAGTAGGCGATACCGGTCCGGGAGTCCCCGACGAGTTCGACCTCGCGGTCGTCGAGGAAGATCCCGTGGGCCAGGGTGGCGCCCCGGCCCAAGAGCCCCCGCTCAGCCAGCCACAGCACCGGCCTGCGGTCGTACTCCTCGAGATAGAAGACCGGGTCGTTCACCGCCTCCGAGCAGTGCGAGTGCCAGCCGATCCCTTTCTCGTGTGCCAGACCGACCGCATCGACCACGAGGTCCTGGCTGACGTAGATGATGTTGAGGGGCGCCGGCCAGACGCCCACCCGGGCGCCGGCCGGGCGGGCCTCGATACAGGCCCGGGTGATGTCGATCTCCTCCTGGTTGGAGTAGCGGAACAACTCGCCCGCCAGGCCGTGCTTGGCCGCCATCCCGGTCAGCTCGCCGGTCATGCCCCTGGCGACCGCCCCTCGCAGCCCGACCGCCTCGATGGCGTCCGCCACGGCGAGGGTGGATGCGAAGTCGGTGGGGGCGTAATGGTTGTCGAGCACAGTGGTGACGCCGGAGCGAGCGGCCTCCACCGCTCCGAGCTGAGCGCCGATCCTGGCCTCATCGATGGAGATGGCGGTGGTGACCGGCCACATGAAGTCCGACAGCCAAGGCCACAGTTCCAGGCCTTCTCCGAGACCCCTCGTCAAGTACTGGAACAGGTGCTGGTGGGTGTCCACGAGCCCGGGCAGTACCGCCCCGCCGGTGGCGTCGATGACCCGGCTCGCCCGATAGTGGCCCAGATCACGGGCGGGGCCGACCGCGACGATCCGGTCCCCGGTTATGGCCACCGCTCCCGGGTCGATCACGCGGCGCCGGTCGTCCACGGTGACCACCACACCTCCAGTGACCAGCAGGTCGCAGGTGACGTGCTCCGAGGCGGTCGGATCCCCCGTGGAGCTTCCGGCGGTTGGGCTCACCACCCGGTGTCCGGTGGCCAGATGTTCGGTCCCGAGATGGGCTCGAGCGCTCCGTCCGAGTAGTACCCCCCGTACCGATCGAGATGAGCAGCCGTGTAGGGCGCGGCCGCGTGGTCGCCCGCCGCAGCGGCATCGGCATGGACCTTGTAGAGCCAGATCTCGGTCGGGAGATCGATGTTCTGGTTGATGTCGAACCGGAGTAGGCCCTCCTCACACACAGCCGCGGCGCGTGCCTGGTCCCGCACCGAGGCGATGAAGCCGTCTGCGTCATCGGGCTCCAGGGAGATACGCGCCTGGTAGACCCTGATCCCTCCGGTTGATGATTGACCGCCGGATCCTTCGCCGGTCACGCGACGGGACTTCAAGGTGTAGGTATAGAGGTTGCGACACGTTGCCCAGACCGTTTGATCGAGCATTCCGTCGGTAGCCGAAAACCAGGTTTCGAAGTGCGCCGACTCGCCGTGCGCTTCGACCGCGCCGTCATCGTCGTAGATCTCGTTGAATCCCACCCTGGCCGGGTCCGTATCGTCACCGAAGATGTCGAAACGGCGGCACCCTGGCTCGGTCGCCACAGACGCACGGGCGTTGGCGATCGACGCCGTTAGGAACTTGTCCAGGTGATCCTGGCGGATGGTGGCCTGAACAGTGATGGTTCTCATGTCGTTCCCGTCGGGTGCGTTACAACGCTAGCGGTCTACGCCTTCCCGCATCGTTGGATTCAGCCGTTCGGCGGCCAGGACCGGCGGGTAAGATTTTTCGAGATGGTATGCCTCCGCAGGCAGACCACTAACCGGCTCCCGAAGGGACGATGGATTATGGCAACCGGAGGGGCTGTCTCCGCAAGGGGAGTATCCGGTTGGCGATCGGCCGCCCTGGGGGTTGCAGGCGTGGGAGTCCTCCTCGCGGGATGGGAACTGGTCGGCCAATTCGAGGTGTTCGGTAGGGGTTGGCCGCCCTTCACGGATGTTCTCGAGTCTCTTTCCAAGGACAGGGAGATACTGCGTCGGGCCGCCGCAGGCACGATCCGGGACGCGGTGCGGGGATTCGCTGCCGGGATGGCATTGGGAATCTCTCTGGCCATCATCGGGCTGGTCATCATTCCGCTCCGCCGGGGCATCGGGCGCCTGGCCACCGTCGTCAATTCCATCCCCTGGATCGCTCTGGGCCCGCTCATCGTCATGGTGGTGTCGTCGTCGGCGACTCCGGTGGTCTTCGCGAGCCTGGCCGTGTTCTTCTCGAGCTTCATCGCGGTGAGTTCCGGTTTCAACCTCGTGAGCGCATCCCATCAGGACGTGTTCACCGTTCTGGGGGCGTCCAGGACCAGCCGCTTCTGGAGGCTCGAGATACCGGCGGTGCTGCCTTCGATCGTGTACGCGGCCAAGCTCGGCGCTCCCGCCGCCATGTTCGGCGTGGTCTTCGGCGAGTGGTTCGGCACGACCGAGCCGGGATTGGGCCTGGTGATGGTCGTGGCCCTCCAGCAGTTCTTCACCGCCCGGCTCTGGGCAGCCGCTGGGCTGACGGCCTTCATAGCGATCGTGGCTTTCGGCCTCTTCGCCCTGGTGGAAGAACTAGTCCGGCGTCGCGACTTCTCCGTCCGCCAGGACGTGCGGGAACTGGCCGGCTCCGGCCGATCGAAGGAGGGAGAGAGGGAGCCCGCCTCCTGGAGCCGCCGACTGGTGGATATTGCTCTCACGGTGTGGCCCTTCGTCTTCGTGATCGGCTTCTGGCAGTTCGCGGTCACGATCTGGGACGTCAGTCCCATCGTGGCCCCCACCCCCGAATCGGTGGTGAGCGACATCGCCGGGGATCCCGGCACCTATCTCTCGTACACCTTCAACACGATGCAGATGGCTGCGGTGGGTCTGCTGGTCGGAAGCCTCATCGGGCTGGCGGCGGCACTGGCGAGTTGGCTGTCTCCGGTGCTGAGGGGCATGCTCACCACACCCATGATCATCATGTACTCCGTTCCGCTGGTAGCGACCGTCCCGATCATGGCGAGGGTGATCGGTTACACGCGGACCACGGTTGTGGCGGTTGCCGCCCTGGTCTCGATGTTCCCGACCTTCGTGCTGGTCAGTTCCGGTCTCCGTTCCACACCCCCCGGCGCCGACGATGTGTTCTCCGTCATGGGAGCACGGCGCCGCGCCAGATTGCGTCACCTGGCGTTGCCTTCGGCAGTACCCGACTTCCTCACCGCGCTCCGGCTGAACGGGGCGCTGGCGATCGTCGCCGCGATCTTGGGGGAGTACCTCACCGGCCGCGACGGCCTCGGGTGGCTATTCGCTCTCTCGTACGGCGGTCTCGAAATGGCTCGGGCCTGGGGCTCCGCGGTGGTAATAGTCGTCCTGTCGGTGGTCGTATACGTCGGCGCCAGCCGGCTCGAGGAGCGCGGGCAGCAGCGGATGCTCTAGGCAGTACCGGCCTCCTGCCGTACTCGGCGTGGACAAAACCAGGTGCATTCCCCCACTAGGGGTGGCAGACTGAAGCATCCGAGGCGAAGTAGGAGGAGACCATTGCGGTACTCACGTAGATCACGACTAGGCGGGATGATTCTCGTATTGGCCTTGCTGGCGGCCGCGTGCGGGGATGACGAGCCTGCCGCCACGACGGCTGCGCCCGCCACGACCGCGGCCCCGGCAACGACGGCCGCTCCGGCAACGACAGCCGCGCCTGATACGACGGCCGCGCCCGCGACAACTGCGGCGCCTGATACCACGGCGGCGCCGACCACGGAAGCTCCCATGGAACCGACGGTCATCCGTGTCCGGCTGAACTGGACGGCGGATCCAGGATTCCTGGGGCTTTACATGGCGGACGAATTGGGGTTCTTCACCGAGGAGAACGTAGTGGCCGAGTTCGAGTACGGCGGCCCGAACGTGCCGCATCCCGTCCAGATCCTGGCCGGGGGAGCTGCGGACATCGGCTTCGGAGGTCTGGCCATCATTGCCGATGCAGTGTCACAGGGCGATGAGTTCGTGATCTTCGGGACAAGGCTTCAAGAGGGCATCCTGGGGATCAGTTCCCTGGCCTCGGACCCGATCCTGACTGCGAACGACATATGCGGCAGCAAGATCGGGGCCACCCCCGGTGACATAGTCCAACTCGACGCGCTGCTGACCCTCAACGGGCTGGAGGCCGGGTGTTACGACATGGTCCCGGTTGGTTACGACCCGTCACCGGTCGCTGAAGGCTTGGTGCGTGGCCAGATCAACTACATGAACAGCCACCCCGTCATTCTCGACTTCATGGGCATCGACAACGTGGCCGTGTCCTATGCCGACCTGGGCATGCAGATGTATCACGACCTGGCGTTCGTCAACCGAAGCTTCCTGGACGCCAACCGCGATGCGATGGTGGGATTCCTGCGGGCGATGATCAAGGGCTGGGAAGCGGCCTTCGCCGATCCGGATGCCGCCATCGACCTCATGATGAACAAGTGGGGAGGGGCCGAGATCGGCATGGACATCTCGTTCCAGCGGCCCGTACATGACGCTCAGGTACCTCTGATGACGAGCAGCCTCACCGACGAGAAGGGTCTTTTCCAGATGGACTTCGATCTCATGGCGTCCACCATGTGGGACGTCCTGGCTCTGACAGGCATCGAGAACCTTCCCAGTGCCGAGTCGATGATCGACACCAGCTTGCTCGACGATGCGTTCGCCGGCTGCGGAGCTTCGCTCCTCGAGTGCTGATCGCCCGGGTCTCCCGGTTATAGGGAAGTGGCGTCTCCGACTGACGGGGCGCCACTTTCCTTCTGGTCGGTTCCGAGCACAGGGCAGCCTGATCCGCGGCCTGGGCTGATCTGCGGGAAGAGGGCTCTCAGGTCTCCGTAGAGTCCAAGGCCAGGGTGAGCTCGTCGGCTATCGCGTGGAATTCCGGAGTGGTCGCCAGCTCCCGTGTCCGAGGCCTCTCGAACTCCACTTCCTGTACCAACTTCACCTGCCCCGGCCGCTCGGTCAGAACGATGACGCGGTCGGCGAGGAAGAGGGCCTCGTCCACCGAATGGGTCACGAGAATCGTGGTGTGCTGCTGAGCGGACCAGATCCGCTGCAGTTCCATGTTCATCTGCCGGCGGGTCACCGCATCGAGAGCTCCGAACGGCTCGTCGAGAAGCAGGACTTCGGGGTTCAGGGCGAGGGCGCGGGCGATGGCGACGCGCTGGCGCATCCCGCCCGAGAGCTGCTTCGGCCTCGCCTTCTCGAACCCCGCCATACCGACGAGGGAGATGAGATCGGAGATGCGCTCGCGGTCCGGCTTCATCCCGGCCACGTGGAAAGGCAGAGCGATGTTGTCCCACGAACTGAGCCAGGGGAGCAGAGCGTGATCTTGGAAGGCCACGCCCAGGCGATGCGCAGCCGCCAACTCGGCAGGCTGTCGCCCGTTCACGACCACTGTTCCAAGGGAAGGTGTCTCCAGCGATCCCACCAGCCGTAGCAAGGTCGACTTACCACAGCCGGATGGACCGATTAGCGCCACGAACTCCCCGGCCGCCACATCGAAGCTGACGTCGGAGACCGCCAGCAGCGACTCTCCCCTCCGCAGCTTGAACTCCTTGCTCACATCCCGCAGCGAGATGACCGGTGACCCGTCGGCGATTTCTCCGCCCACGTCACCGGTGTTGCGGTCAGTCAATGGCGCCTCCTTAGGGGGTTCCGCCGAAACGGAGACTAGCGGTCCACTTCGCAGGCAGACCGCTGGTCTCGGATCGTTTGCGGCGACAGCCGACCGGCATGGCCGTGTAAGGCACTGCGGTCGGCAACCGGCACCGGTTCATAGAGTCCCCCAGAACTCCGGCGGATCGCCCACGAGTTGCTGGACGGTGGCTTCCATCGCGAACACGGTGGTTCCCCGGTTGATGTGGCCGGCAATTGTCCGGCCTGTCGAGTCGGCGAACACAGCGTGTATGTGCACCAGCGGTTGGCCTTCGTACAGGGAGATGTTGCCCGTCCCGCCCGCGACCTCGAGTTGCTCCTCCCGGACGAAGGTGCGGTAGTCGCCGGTATCCGGGTCGTACCAGGAGAGGTCGGCACGGCTCACCGAGCCGAGAAAGGTGATCGTCGCGCCTAGGACGCCGTTGGATCGGGCGAACTCTGTCAGCGAGCCCAGCAGGTCATCCCCCTGGCTCAAGCTCAAGAGGTGGATCCTGCCCGGATCGAAGTCAAAAACCTTCACGCCGGTGCGCTCCGGTCGGGTGGGCGAGTCGGCAGCAACCGCACCCGACGAGTCTAGGAGCACCCAATACGGGCGCGTGGGGCGACCCACCCGATTGATACACTCCGCACCTGCCCGGAGAATGGGAGACCTCGTTGGCGGAGACGACCGAGTTTCTGATAGTGGCACCGATCCTTCCCGGGAAGCGGGAGGCGTGGCGCCGGATGATGCGGGAGGTCACCGGACCCCGGTACGAGGAGTGGGCCGACCATCACCGGCGGATGGGCGTCTCGCGCGAGGTGGTCTGGGAGCAGCGCCTTCCCGGGATGGATCTGGCCATCGTGGCCATCGACGGCGTCGACCCCGAGGCCATCCTCGACAAGATGACGGCATCCGACAACCCGTTCGACATCTGGTTCCGGGACACGATCGTGAGCGTCACCGGATACCTGGAGACCGCACCGGTGGAGGTTCCCGCTCCCACCCTCGTGGGCAAGTTCGAGGCCCGGACCCGGCAATGACACTCCGGCCCGGCCTCTGGGCGGTGACCGCGTGAAGATCACCCGGATCACGGCCTTCTCGGCCGGTTACATGAAGGTCGACCCGGAGATGCATCGCAGCTTCTCGCTGGTCAAGATCGACACCGACGCCGGGCACGTGGGATGGGGCGAGGCGAGCTCGTCCTACGGGCATTCGTACCCCACGGTCGTGGAGACCATCGTCAATGATGTCCTCGCCGACGTGCTGGTCGGCAAGAACCCGCTGGCCATCAGGGCCCGCTTGGCCGAGATGCACCTGTGGCTGGACGGCTACCTTGGTTGGGACGGCGTCTCGGCGCAGGTCATCGGCGCCATCGAGATCGCATTGTGGGACATCTTCGGCCAGGAGCACGGTGTCTCCCTGGCGGCCATACTCGGCGCCGGCGTGGGCAGCTTGCCTCTGTACGCCACGGGGACGACTTCGTTCGAGGTGGACCTCGGCTGGCACGAGACGTACTTCGATGATGTCCTCGAGGTCGGGATCAAAGCCATCAAGGTGCGGCTGGGCAACGACCCGGATCGGGATGTCGAGTTGATCGCCCGGACCAGGCGCGTCATCGGCGATGACTGCCTTCTGATGGCGGACGGCTACTGGACGTACACGCTCCGCGAGGCGATCCGCCTGGCGCGGAAGATGGAACCGTACGACGTGAGCTTCTACGAGGAACCCCTTCCCCAGTACATGATCGAGGCGCTCGCCGAGCTCCGGGCCGAATCGCCGGTCCGCATCGCGGTCGGCGAGCGCGTCTTCTCCCTGGCCGGATTCAGGAACGTGGTGCATCATCGCGCCGCGGACGTCCTCCAGCCGGACCCGACGGTTTGCGGAGGCATACTGGCCTGCATGGAGGTGGCGGCCCTGGCGAAGGCCCACGATCTCGCGGTGGTCCCCCACATCGGAGGCCTGACCGCGGTAGGAGTGGCTGCTGGTCTCCATCTCGCGGCCGCCATCGAGCCCGAGGTGCTCGAGTACGACCCCGATCCGTACCAGCCGCTACGGGACGATCTGCTGGTCGACCCCATCTTCGGTATGGATCGCGTCGAGAACGGCCGCATGGCGGTCCCCACCGGGCCCGGGCTGGGGATCGAGATCGACGAAACCGTCCTGGCTGCCTACCCGTACCAGCGGGGGAAGCTCTACCAAGAGCTGTACCCCGAGCACGGCGCCGGTCGCCTGTGATCACCTCCGGGACCCGATAGTTCCCGAAGAGGGGTTCTACAACGGCGAGAAGGCGTCTGCCTCCTCCAGGGCGTCCAGTACGGCCAGGTAGGCCAGGTCCCGCTTGCGCACCACCTCTCGCTCGGAGCGGCCGCCGTAGTCATAGAAGCCTCGGCCCGTCTTGGGTCCGTAGAAGCCCTGGTCGACGACCTCTTTGAGGTAGGGGGGCACTTCGAGGCCCATCTCCGCCGTGCCTTCGGCGATCAGGTCGAGTCCGTTGAAGTCCAGACTCTGGAAGATGCCCACCAGCCCCAGCCGCACGCCCACGCTGGTCTTCAACGCGAAGTCGATGTCCTGCAAGGTCGCGGCGCCGTCGTCCATCAGCTCCTCCGCCGCAGCCCCCATCGCCATCATGACCTTGTTGGCGATGAAGCCGATAGCGAACCGATTCATCACGAGCGGCTGCTTCCCGATGCGCCGGAGCAGGTCGGCCGTCCACTCGAGCGAGTCTCCGGACGAGTCGGGTCCGCCGGCGACCTCCACCAGAGGGATGATGTACGCAGGCATGAACCAGTGGGCGCAGACGAACCGCTCGGGTCTGGCGGCCGTCACCTGCGTGAACAGGTCCAAGGCCGAGGTGTTGCTCGCGAGCACCACATCGGGCGCGGCCGCATCCTCGAACGCGTCGACGACCGCCTGCTTGGCGGCGATGGTCTCGCTCACCACTTCCATAGCGAACTCGGCCCGGGCCGCTGCCTCGGCCAGTGAGGTGGTCGGATGGAGGCGCCCCAGGATCGTCGGGATCTCGTGAGAAGCCAAGCGGCCTGCATCGACCAGGATTCGTAGGTTGGCCTCTACCAGTCCGGGGGCGCGCGCCAATGCCGTCTCGTCGAGGTCCACCAAGTCCACATCGATCCCGGCTTGGGCGAAGACTTGGGCGATCGAATGCCCCATCGTCCCGGCGCCCACCACGGTGATGCGCTGTACTTCTCCCGGGCTAGGTCGCATGGCTCGCCACCCTAGTGGTCCGGTAACCGCGGTTAGCCGACCAGGGTCTCGAGGTGGCCGTCGATGGGGATGACCGCTCCCGTGATGCCGGCGCTCAGTGGGGAGCACAGGTACAGGACGAGATTCGCGATCTCGTCGGGTTCGATGAAGGTCCGGAGGGAGGCCTGCATCTTCCATTCGTCGGACACCTCCTGGAAGGGAACGCCCCGCTCGTCGGCCAGGTCCTGCATGACCCGGTCGAGCCGCGGGCCGGCCACGCCTCCCGGACAGACCGCGTTCACCCGGATGCCGTAGGGGCCGAACTCGGAGGCCCAGGTCTTGGTCAGGCCGAGCAACGCCCACTTGGCCGCCGCGTACGGGCTCCGTAGGGGGGAACCGAAGAGTCCCGAAACGGATGACATGTTGACGATGGCTCCGGTCCCGGCCTTCTTGAGGTGCGGCGCCGCGGCTCGCGTGCTGAGAAAAGCACCATCGAGGTTGCCACTTATGCAGGCGCGCCAGTCCTGGTAGGTAAGTTCGTCGACCGGGACCGTGGGGCCGCTCGGCCCGGCATTGTTCACCAGGACGTCCAGCCCTCCCAGTCGTCCGACCGCGTCGTCGAACACCCTGCCGATGTCCTCTTCCGACCCGACATCGGCCAAGGTCGTCGAGATACCGGGCACTTCTTCCCGGGTTGCGGCCAATGCGCCGGCGTCGATGTCGCATATGTGCACTCCGGCGCCGGACGCCACGAACCGCTCGGCCACAGTGCGACCGATCCCTGACCCCGCACCCGTTATGACGACCCTCGCGCCCGACAGCCTCATCATTCCAAGTCCTCCCATGTGGCGCCGAGACGGAGGATGCCCGAGAACGTCCCCTGAGATCCGGCCGGCGCCAGCCTACATCCCGGTGGCGCCGGGAAGTCTCGCCCGGGCCGCCTTGTACAATGACCGCCCGACCGCCGTACCGAACTATCCACGATGGGAGGCCTCGTTGGTCAGCGTCGACTGTCATCTGCACCTCGGGGTGGTCCCGGACCACATACCCGAGTGGTGGTTGACCGAGATGTACCGGCCGTACGGGGGTGGGGCTCTCACCAACTACGACGGGCAGTGGATCGTCGACCTCCTGGATCGTTCCGGAGTCGATGTAGGTCTGGTCCAGGGTGGAGACATGCGGCGCACGACCTACCATCCTGATCATTCCGCCGAGCACGATGTCTTCGTTCCCAACGACTACACGGCCCACCAGGTTGCCCTCTTCCCGGACCGGTTGAAGGGAGTGGCCGTCATCGACCCGATCCGGGACATGGGCGCCGCCCTGGAGGAACTGGACCGGTGCGTCAACGAGCTGGACTTCCGCGCCCTCAAGCTGCTCGGTTCCTACCTTCACTTCTCGCCCAACGACCGGCGCCTGGATCCGATCTACGAGAAATGCATCGAGTTGGGCATCCCCGCCCACTTCTTCACCGGATGGACCCCGATCATCACGGCCAAGCTCGAAAACGCCGATCCGGTGCAACTCGACGAGGTCGGCCGTCGATTCCGCGACCTCAAAGTGATCATCTCGATGGCCGATCCTTGGATCGACCAGTGCATCCTGCTGGTGGCGAAACACCCCAACTTCCACGGCGACATGTATCACTTCGCCGAACTCGGGCCCGAGCCTCTGTTCGAGACCCTGGACCGGTTCCGGTCGCTGTCGGCGCTCGACCGGGTGCTCTACGGATCCAACAACAGCGACAAGGTGCGGGTCGGCCGGGAGGAGGCCACGGTGCCGGACGTGTACCGCAGTGTTAACCGGGTTGCCCGGGAGAGGGGGGCGGAGCCGTTCACGGACGAGGAGATGGCGGCGATCCTCGGCGGTAACGCAGCGCGCCTTTACGGATTGGGAGGCTGACCGATGTTAACGATCGATTGTCACCTGCACGTGACCGAGGTGCCCGAGCACGCTCCCGAGTGGTGGGTACGGGAGATGTACGCGCCATGGGGATGGGACGTCGGTTCCGTGAACGGTTCAGATATCGTCGAACACCTCGATGCCACCGGATTCGATATCGGCATGATCCAGGGTGGAGACATCCGCCGCACGACCTACCACCCCGATCATCCTGCCGACCACCGCGTCTTCGTCCCCAACGACTACGTCGCTCACCAGGTCGCCCAGTCCGGGGGGCGACTCTATGGCGTGGCGGCGATGGATCCGCTCCGGGACATCCCGGCGGCGGTGCTCGAGTTGGAGAGATGCGTCAAGGAACTGGACTTCCGGCTGCTCAAGCTTGTGCCGACCTATCACCACTACGCTCCGAATGACCGGCGGCTGGACCCGCTCTACGGAAAGTGTCTTGAGTTGGACATACCGGTGATGATCCACACCGGGTGGACGGCCACCATCAACTCGGCGATGGAGTTCCAGGACCCGATCCAGCTGGATGACATCGGACGTCGCTACCGGGATCTGAAGGTCATCGTGGCGCATCTCGGATACCCGTGGGTGGATGAGGGGGTCGCGGTGGTCGCCAAGCACCCCAACTTCTACGCCGAGATGGCGGGATGGACCGCCTGGGGACCCGAAATCCTGGCGGGCGCCCTTGTGAAGCTCAAGGAACTCGGCGCTATCAACCGTGTGGTCTTCGGATCGGACAACACCGACGCGAGGGAGCTCTACCGTGATGCCCGCCGGATCGCACGCGAGCAGGGCACCGAAATCACCGATGAGGAGATGGCCGGGATCATGGGCGGCACGGCGGCGGAGCTCTTCCGGATCACCGCGTAGGAGCCACGTTCGACCGCTCGCGCGCCGGATCCGTCCAGAACGAAGGAAGTGGATGTGGCCATCGCGGACATGAGCGACCGGACGATCGAAGACCTCATATCTCTCCGCGGGCGCACCGCGGTGGTCACGGGAGCCGGCCGGGGCATCGGTTACGCGATCGCTCGACGGTTCGTCGAGGCCGGCGCTGAGGTCATCGTCGCCGACGTGGACGGGGAACGCGCCTCGGAAGCGGTAAGGTCGCTCGGGACCGACCGGGCCGTTGCAGCCGGCGTGGACGTCACGGACCGGCGGTCGATCATAGCGCTGGCCGATCTCGCCGTAGCCCGGACGGGCGGGATCGACATCTGGGCGAACAATGCGGGCATCTACCCGGATGACGCCCTGTTCGACATCGATGACGACCAGTGGGATCGCGTCCTCGACGTCAACCTGCGGGGTACCTATCTGGGCGCCCGGGAGGCGGCCGCCCGGATGATCGCCCGGCGGACGGGGGGTGTCATCATCAACATCTCGACGGCGCCCGCCTACGTCCGGGAAGGCGCCCCGCACTATGTCGCTTCGAAGCAGGGGGTGGTGGCGCTCACCAGAAGGATGGCGGCGGAGCTCGGAAAGCACGGGATCCGGGTCCTGGCACTGGCCCCCACGGTCATCCTCACGCCGGGGATGGAGGAGTCGGCTGCGGAGGGGGGCTGGGCCCTCGACGGCCTCGCGGAGCAGATGAGCCGGGAACTACCGCTCGGCCGCGCCGGCGTACCTGACGATGTGGCCCGGGTTGCCTTGTTCTGCGCGTCCGACCTGGCAGCCATGATGACCGGTTGCGAGGTCCGCGTCGACGGTGGAGACAAGCACGGCGGTCAGACGTAGTAGAGCGGAACCATCACCGGCACCAGAGGGCTCCGGTTCAGTGATGCTCGTACGGATCGGACAGCCCCGACGCCAGGGACTTCTACATGAGGCCCACCGGATCGCCCGTGACAGGAAACCGAGACTACCGATAGGGAGATTGCCGGCGATAGGGAGATTGCCGGGATCATGGCGATACCGCTGCGGAGCTCTTCCGGATCAGCCCTTAGGTGTGCGTTGGGCCCGCGTTCAAGATGTACACAGGGTTGAGCAGGAGTCTTGTCGTCTTACTGCGTCTTGTCGTGAGGTGTCAAAGTACCCAGGCCAAGCCCCGGAATATCCAGACCACTCCCGCGATGATGACCGCGATTATCAGGACCGACCAGAGGACGCACCCGACAACTGACCCACTGGCCTGGACCAGAGCGAAACGGTTCCGCTGCTTCCGGACCTTCTGTCTCTTTATGCGCTCGGCTTCCCGCTCGGCCTTGTCGGCGGTCTTCTGCTCTGCCTTCCGGGCCTTCTCGGACGCGTTCCGCTCTGCGCGGACCGCCTTCCTTCTCGCCAGCTGCTCCGCGGCATCTATCCCCTTGGCCTCCAACTGGTCGCGAGCCGCCGTCCGCCGGAGGGCCAACCGTTCGCCGGCATCCGCCTTCCTGGCCCGCAGCCGGTCACGTAGTCCCTTGAAATCCATCTGGCCACCCTAGCCAGAGGCTCCCGAAGCCTTGACTGTTGGGCATGCTTAGGCCTCCGGTCCCATGAGTCCGCCGTACACTCCCGCTGGCGGATGAGCCGGGAGTTGCCGCTCGGCCGCGCCGGCGTGCCTGACGATGTTGCCCGGGTTGCCTTGTTCTGCGCGTCCGACCTGGCAGCCATGATGACCGGTTGCGAGGTCCGCGTCGACGGTGGAGACAAGCACGGCGGGCAGACTTAGCCGGTACCCACCGCCGGCACCGGATGGCTCCGGCTCAGTGGTGCTCGTCAGGGAAGTCCCATGCCCGGAGTTCGCCGGGCTCGAGCCGGACGAGCGTACCCGGAGGTAGTCCGGCCAGGTACGCGTCTACTTCGGTTGCGGCAACGTAACGCTTGACGATCCGGCGGTCGACATCGGGGCTCTGGGCCAACAGCTGAGCGGAACCGCGTATCTCGAGGCCGCGCATGGGCGGTTCGGCCTCCGCCACCACGACCGACGCCCGCCGGTCCCGCCTCAGGTGCCTCGCCTTCACGTCGTCGCGGCCGATCGCGATGTTGAACCCGCCGTCCCGCCATTCGAACCACACGGGCGACAGCAGGACCAGCCCGTCCCGACCGTAGGTCGCCAGCGTCGCCAGGAGCGGGCGATCGAGCAGGTCACCCAAGTCCTCAACAGAAAGACCGGTTCGCATGGCCGGATTCTATGCCCCCACCGGCCGGGCCTGATCATGGCCGGACCCTGCTAGTACTGTGCGGGATCAAGCCAGGCAACCCACCACTAGGAGCGACCATGGTCACCGTCGACTGCCACCAGTACATCGGTTTGACACCGAGCCAGGTCCCCAAGTGGTGGATGGAGGAGATGTACCTGCCGTACGGTGGCACGGGCGTATCGCGGTATGGCCAGGACATCGTGGACATGATCGACGATGCCGGAATCGACATCGCGATCGTACAGGGGGGCGACATCCGGCGTACCACCTCGCATCCGGACCATCCCGGCGACCACGGGGTGTACATCCCCAACGAGTGGATCGCCCAAGAGGTGGCGAAGCATCCGGGCCGGCTCCTCGGCCAGGTGGCGGTCGATCCGTTGCGCGATCCGCAGGACGCCTTCGCCGAGACCGAGTACTTCATCAAGGAGCACGGGTTCGTGGCCCTGGCGCTCAAGACCGCGTACCACGACCATGCCATCAACGACCGCCGGGTGTATCCGTTCTACGAGAAGTGCATCGAGCTCGACGTTCCCGTGGACCTCTTCACGGGGTGGACGCCGATCATCAACGCTCCCATGAAGTACTCGAATCCGATCCTGCTGGACGACGTGGGCAGGGAGCTCCGCGACCTTAAGGTGGTCTTCTACCTGGCCTTTCCATGGATCGATGAGGGAATCGCCGTTGCCGCCCGCCATCCCAACTTCTACATGGACCTGGCGTGGTTCGGAGGGGGGAGCGCGGAGCAGCTCTACGACGCGCTGCTGAAGATCAAGGACTTCGGGGCTATCGATCGGGCCCTGTACGGGTCGGACGGGAACGACAAGATCAGGATCGGCAAGAACGTGGCGACGGTCCCCGAGCTCTTCCGCGCCGTGAACGAGGTCGCCGAGAGGCGGGGTACGGCTGAAATCTCAGACGACGAGATGGAGGCCATCATGGGGGGCACCGCCAACCGGCTGTACAAGCTCGGCTTGTAGGAGCTCCTCCTAGACACGGTCCGGCCGGCGCCGGAGTATAGGAAAAAGAGGCGCTGCCCCTCCTTTCGGAGAGGCAGCGCTCTATCGGTCGAGAACTCGCTTCTAGCAGTCCAGCAATGAGGATCCGCAGCCTTCGTAGGCAGACTCGAGGATCGAGATGTCGTAGACGTCGGCGGCGTCCGGAACCGATTCAAGCCCGGTAGCCGTCAGCACGTAACCGTTCTGGATGTTCTGGATCTGGTCGAGATCGAACCAGAACAGGCCCTTCTCATCGGTGAGGGGGCTGGTCATCAGGGGTATCTGTGCTTCATGGATGGGGAACTGGTCCTCGAGGACCAGGCCGAGATCGACCCCGCCCCACGTGTTCATCACCAGATCGATCGCGTGGGCGGGATCGTTGAAGGCGTACTCCCAGCCCCTGATGTTGGCCCGGAGGAAGCCCACGATCGCTTCGCGATTGTTGTCCATGAACTCTGTCGTAGTGAAGAATAGGTCCTGGTAGGCGGGCAGACCCATCTCGCTGAACGTCCAGCTGACGTTGCAGATCCCCTGCGCGTTCAGCGGGAGGGGATGGCTGTTGACCCAGATCAGCATGCCGTCGACCGTTCCATCGACCACCGGCGACATATCCCAGCCGGCCGGAATCAGCTCGTAGGTGCCGGGCTCCAACCCGTTGGCGGTCAGCAACGCATCGATCAGGAATCCGTCAGTGGTGCCGCCTGCGATCTTCTTTCCGGCGATGTCGGCCGGCGAGTTGATCGGGTTGTCGCAGAGCGAGCCGATACCAGTCGGGTCGGACTGCATCCTGACGCCGAACACCACGAAGTCCGCTCCCTCCGACATGGCCAGAGCGAGCGAGAACGGATCGGTGACGCCGATATCGGCGGCTCCGCCCGCGACCACCTGGGTCGAGTTGGGTACGTTCGGGCCACCGTGCTCGATGGTGACGTTGATGTTCTCGTCATCGAAGAATCCCTGTTCGACGGCCTCGTAAAGTCCCATGAAGCCGGGGTCGGCGATCCAGCTCAGCCTGAGCCTGATGTCGGTCGGCTCGGCAGGAGCGGGTGCTGCGGTGGTCGTCGGGGCGGCCGTGGTGGTCGTAGCTGCCGCGGTGGTCTCGGTCATCTCGGCCTCGGTCGTGGTCGGCGCGGCCGTAGTGGTCGGGGCGGCCGTGGCCTGCGTCGCCTGCGTCTCGGCAGTCTCGTCGTCCCCGCAGGCGACCGCCAGGAGCGCGAGGAGCGCAACTACCGATATCCACTTGACCCGCTTCCTAATGGTGATCATGCGTCGTCCTCCTGGTAGCCGCACTCCGACTCTCGCTTGCTCATTCCGGACGCGGATCCGGACGAACCGATCCGCCGAACCGGGTAAGCATACCGATGCAGGTTCGCCGCCAACCGAGAGGGCCTGCCACACGACATGATCGGGCGCCATGTGACCGCTTTCGCCGCATCCGCAGCCGACTCCGAGCGGTCGCGGGTCTCGATCAACGCCGAACCCGGGCTCGCTTCAGGTCCAGCGTTCGATACCCCGTTCCTCGACCCGGCTGGCGAGTGCGTAGGAGAGAATGGACAGAGCGATTATGACCATCGCCGCACCCCAGGCCCGGTCGACATCGAACCGGCTGAACGAGAGGGCGAACAGCCAGCCCAGGCCCCGGACACCGGTCAGGTACTCACCGATGACCGCGGCAATGAACGCGACGGCGGCGTTGAGGCGGAATGCGACCAGGAAGTTCGGCATCGCGGAAGGCAATGCGAGTCTCAGCAGCTGCACCACCCGCGGAGCGCCGAGGCTCCGGAAGACATCCGCCGAACCCGGCGGCAAGTCCAGCAGGCCGGAGTTGACGAGGACGAAGGTGGGGAACATCGACACGATGGCTGCGATGGCCAGAACCGTGGTGGGGGAGTAGC
>JAPPGV010000150.1 GCA_028821235.1 bacterium | reverse complement strand
GAGGAGCTCAACCCGTTCCTGGGCCTCCGGGGAATCCGGCTCACGCTGGCCCGCCCCCAAATGATGCGCGACCAACTGCGGGCGCTGCTCCGAGCGGGGACCGAGGGCCGTCTGGCCATCATGGCGCCTATGGTGTCGGGCATTGCCGACCTCATGGCCTTCCGGTCGGCGCTGGCCGAGGCGGAGCAGTCGCTGGCCGCCGACGGCCTGCCGTTCGCCGCGGACTACCAGGTCGGGATCATGATCGAGATACCGTCCGCCGCCCTGGTCGCCTCCCGGCTCGCGCCACACGTCGACTTCTTCTCCATCGGGACCAACGACCTGACGCAGTACACGCTGGCGGTGGACCGGACCAACCGGGAGGTCGCCGACCGGGCCGACCATCTCGATCCGGCCGTCCTGAGGCTGATCGGGGAAACCACTTCGGCAGCCGGGGCCGCCGGGCCCTGGGTGGGCGTCTGCGGCGAGATGGCCGGCGACCCCGTTGCCACCCCGATCCTGATCGGGCTGGGCGTCAAGGAGCTGTCGGTGGCCATCCCTTCGGTGCCCACCATCAAGGAACGGGTCCGCAGCCTGAGCCACGACAGCTGCCGGGAGTTGGCCGACGAGTGTCTAGAGGCAGCCGACGCCGCCCAGGTGCGACGGATACTCGAAGGGGCGTGAGGCCAGTCGCCGGCGGCGAGTGGCGAGTGGCGAGTGGTCAGCCCTCTTCGGACAGCAAATCCCTGAAGTCCTCCAGGACCTCGCCGGCATCGTCGCCATCCACCTCGATCGTGACCGTGGTGCCCAGCGTGGCGCCCAGCTTGAGGATCCCCAGCATGCTCTTGGCGTTGACGGTCTTGTCGTTGGCCGTGACGGATATGTTCGAGGCCGACGCCTTGGCCCGCTTCACGAACTCGGCGGCCGGGCGGGCGTGGAGACCCGCCGGGTTGGTGATGGTGATCTCTTCTCTCATCCTGCTAATCCGATCCGAGCGGGCAACGAACCCTAGCAATCCGAATCCGGAAGAACGCGAAAACCGCGGCGAAACACCCCCCGCCCGATGGGCCCACCCCCACCGCCACCACCTTGGGTCCGAGGCGCGTCCGGCCCTACCCCGGGATGGGGCCACCTCGGACGATATGATCCCTCCGTCAGCCCGGTCGACGTCGCACGCAGACTGCTAGTGATTACGGTCATCCGTTAACATAAGGCGGCATTGTGACACGATCAACCCCCTTGTTGGATGATTGCAGTATCTCGAGACTGAAGTACGTCCAGACCGGCCTAGGGATAGCCGCGGCACCGAGCACGAAGAACGATGGGTCCGGGGCACTAGGATTGCGCCGCATCCCCGGAACCCTTATCCGTGCGACGAAGGACCGAGAAGTTTGAGCCTCCCGTTTCCCGACATCTCCAGGAACCTCTTCGACCTGAGCGGCTATTGCAGCATCGTCACCGGGGCCGGACAGGGCATCGGCAAGGCGCTGGCCACCGGCTTCGCGCACGCCGGTAGCGACTTGGTGCTCGTGGATCTCAACGGCGCTGTCCTGGAGACCACTGCTGCCGAGATCGGGGAGATCGGTCACGGGGTGGCGACGGTAGTGGCCGATGTCACCGCACCCGACACCCCCGAGCGGATCGTGGCCGCGGCCAAGGGCCTGGGCGGGCGGATCGACGTGCTGGTCAACAACGCCGGGATCATGGGCTACGCCGACATCGTCGGGATCACCGACGAGCAGTGGGACCAGATGTACGGGATCAACCTGAAGGCCCCCATGCGGATCATGCGGGCGGTGCTCCGGGAGATGGTGGACGCCGGGCGGGGCAGCGTCATCAACATCGGTAGTTCGTGGTCGTCCAGGGCCTCGGTGTTCAACCAGAGCGGTGGAGGCGTCGACTACTGCTCGGCCAAGGCAGCCCTGCAGTCGTTGAGCAGGGGGGCTGCCCAGGACGTGGCGCCGCACGGCGTCCGGGTGAACGCGATCGCCCCCGGCGCGGTCGATACTCCCATGCACGCCCACCACCGCGACTACCTGTTCGAATACGAGAAGTACATCCCGCTGGGCCGGATGGAAGTGGCCGAGGACCTGGTGGGACCCGCCATCTTCCTGGCGTCGGATGCCGGGGCTTACGTCACCGGCCAGACCATCCATGTCAACGGCGGCCTGCTGATGGTGGACTGACAGCGGGACCACGAGAGGAGCGAAACCGTATGTTCACGAGAGATCAGGTCCTGGAGCGGCTCCGGGCGACCCTGGCGAGCGGGAGCCCGATCATCGGCGCCGGCGCCGGTACGGGGATATCGGCCAAGTTCGCCGAGGCGGGAGGCGCCGACCTGATCCTCATCTACAACTCCGGCAAGTACCGGATGGCGGGTCACGGGTCCAACGCCGGCCTGCTGCCGATCGGGGACGCCAACGCCATCGTCATGGAGATGGGAGAGCGGGAGGTGCTCCCGGTCGTCAAGGACACGCCAGTGATCGCGGGAGTGAACGGCACCGACCCCACGCGGGTCATGGATCGGTTCCTCGGCGGGCTCGAGGCGATGGGCTTCTCCGGAGTGATCAACTTCCCGTCCATCGGTTACACGGACGGGCGCTGGAGGGAAAGCCTGGAAGCCACCGGATTCGGCCTGGACCGGGAGGTCGAGATGCTGCGGACCGCCTCGGAACTCGGCCTGTTCACCATGTCCTACTGCTACGAGGCTCATGAGGCGGCCGCTTTCGCCGAGGCGGGAGTGGACGTGATGGTCGCCCACCTCGGCCTCACCACCGGCGGCAGTATCGGCGCCACCGACTCCTTCACCATGTCACTCGACGCCTGCATCGATCAGGCCGTGGAGACCAGGGAGATCTCCGAGGCGATCAATCCCGACATCATCGTGGTGCTGCACGGAGGACCGCTGGAGGGCCCCGAAGAGGTCGGGACGGTGATGCGTGGATCGGGCTGCTACGGGTTCGTGGGCGCCTCCACGATGGAGCGCCTGCCGACCGAGGTGGCCATCGAGAGCACGGTCCGCTCCTTCAAGAGCGTGACCATCTGAGCACCCGCCCCGCCCTGCCCGAAGTGTGGTGATCGTGGACTGCAGGCCATGAGCAGGGTCGTGGTTGCCGGCGCCTTCGATACGAAGGCCGAGCCGCTCGGTCTGCTGGTGGAGGAGCTCCGTAGCCTCGACGCTTCCCCCATCACCATCGACATCGGCGTTTTCGGCGGTGACCATGGCTACGACCACCCCGCCGAAGCCGTGGCGGAAGCCGCCGGATATTCCCTCGAAGAGTTGCCTCCGCTCGGCAGGGCGGGGGCGGTGTCGGCCATGGCCACGGGGGCGGCCCGCATCCTCCGGCAACTGGTGGACGGAGGCGAGGTGGGAGCGCTGGTCTGCATGGGCGGCTCCAACGCGGCGGCGGCCTTCTCCGTACTGGCGCCCATCGTCCCCATCGGCGTCCCGAAGATCCTGATGGCGACCTCGGTGGCCGGCGAGACCAGGGCACTGGTCCACGGCGGCGACGTGACCATGCTCTACCCCATCCTCGACATCGAGGGCGACAACCGGATCCTGCGGAGCATGATCAGCCGCCTGGCCCACGTGTCGGTAGCGCTGCTGCGCGCGGGCGGGGAACACCCCGTGAGCGCGCCCGAGGACTCGGTCGCCCTGACCATGTACGGCGTCACCAACCCCTGCGTGGCCAACTGCCGCGAGCTCCTGGTGGATCGCGGCCTAGAGCCGCTGGTGTTCCACGCCAACGGCACGGGAGGCCGCTCCTTCGAGTCGTTCGTGAGCCAGGGCCTGGTCGCGTCCGCCATCGACGTGACCATCAGCGAGGTGGCCGACGAGCTGTTCGGGGGCCTGTGGCCGGCAGGATCCGACCGCCTCACCGGCGCATCCCGATCCGCCGTCCCGCAGGCCATCGCCCCGGGTGCGATCGACATGATCTGCCTGGGTCCCCTGGCAAACCTGCCGGAGCGCTTCCGGAACCGGCTCCACGTGGCGCACAACGACCTGGTCACCCTCGTGCGCACCACCCCGGAGGAGAACCACCGGCTCGGCCGGACGGTGGCGGAACGCCTCGGGGCCCCTGGAGCGGCCACCTCGGTGCTGGTACCGATGAGGGGCGTCTCGCAGCTCGACATCGAGGGAGGCGCGTTTCACGACCCCGGATCCGTGGAGGCCTTCGCCGAGGGTGTCGCGTCCGGGCTCCCGCCCCACTCCCCCGTATCGTTGGTGCGGATGGATCACCACATCAACGACCGGGAGTTCGCCGAGGCGCTGGTCGCGGCGGTCGATCCGGTGCGGGCTCGATGACCGACCACCGGGTAGACGAGTCCGGGGGAGGTCGTTGATGAGCTTCGAGAACCTGCTGCGTCCCGGCTACATCAACCGGATGCACATGCGAAACCGGATCATCGTCGGCCCCATGGAGAAGTCGCTCGCCAACCTCGACGGGTCGCTGAACGAGCGCTACATCGCCTACGCGCGGCGGCGCGCCATGGGCGGGGCGGCGCTGATCCAACTCGAGTCGACCTACGTGTCGCCGGAGGGTCGGGGGAACCCGTACCAGGTGGGCTGCCACGGGGACCACGTCATCCCGGCCCTCACCCGGATGGCCGCAGAGATCCACGCGCACGGCGCCAAGCTGGCCATGGAACTCCACCACGGGGGCCGCCAGGCCTCCGTCGCCACCCACCATCGCCAGCCCATCGCTCCGTCTGCCATACCATCCGGCATGATGGATCCGGGCACGGTTCCCCGCGAGATGACGGCGGCCGACATCCGCCGGGTGATCGGAGACTTCGCCAGGGCCGCCGAGCGATGCCTGGCGGCGGGTGTCGACATGATCCACCTCCACGGCGCGCACGGCTACCTGCTCGGCCAGTTCCTGTCGCCGCAGTCGAACCGTCGCACCGACGGCTACGGAGGGCCCCTGGCCGGCCGCGCCCACTTCCCCCTGGAGGTTCTCGCCGCCGTCCGGGAGGTGGTCGGGCCCGATTACCCGGTCGGCTACCGGATGTCGGCGGCCGAGTACGTGGAGGGTGGCCTGGAGGCGGACGAGTCGGCCCGCTTCGCGGTCATGCTCGCCGACGCCGGGATCGACCTGATCGACGTGGCCGGAGGCACCTACGAGTCGATGTCGATGATCTTCCAGGGACC
>JAPPGV010000149.1 GCA_028821235.1 bacterium | reverse complement strand
TGCCCAAGACCACCACCGGCAAGCTCAACCGGAAGCTGCTGGCGGCCCGAGAATCTGGGGTTGCCGGTAGCCGGTAGCCGGTTCCGGCTCGTATCATCAATACCGTGCCGTTTCCCGGTAGCAACCGCGTACCGGCCCTCCCATCCGGGACCGCCGAATGATCCCCCGATCGGCTCGTCTCGGCGTCCTCGCCGATCCCGGTTTCCGATCCGAACTCGCCCGGATCGCCAGTGATACCGGCCGCACCGACCGGGAGGCCATGCGGGCCGCCCAGCGGTACCTGCGGGAGATCCACACCACTCCCTCACCTGTCGTAGCCGGGTTCGGCGGATGGGCGGCCGGCCTGTTGTGGCGCCGGAACTACCGCAACGTCCGTTACGACCCCGGGGACCTGGAGCGACTGGCAGGGTTGGAGACCGGCCATCCGCTGGTCTTCCTGCCATCCCACAAGTCCCAGCTCGATCATGCGGTGCTGCACCACGTCCTGTGGAGGAGCGGGCGACCGCCCAACTACACCGCTTCGGGCATAAACATGAACTTCTTCCTGCTGGGGCCGATACTTCGCCGGTCGGGGTCCTTCTTCATCCGCCGCCGGATCGGTGACCGGCCCATCTACAAGCGGGTTCTGCGGGCCTACCTCGCCCACATCCTCGAAGAGGGCCACCCGGTGGAGTGGTACCTCGAGGGAACCCGGAGCCGGACCGGCAAGGTATTACCGCCCACCTACGGCCTGCTCACCTACGCCGCCGAGGCCCTGTGGAACGGCCGCTGCGACGACATATGGGCGATACCGGTCTCCATCAGCTACGACCACGTGGAGGAGATCGAGCCCTACGTCGCGGAGCAGCGCGGAGCGACCAAGCGGCGGGAGACCGTCGTGTGGATGGTCAAGAGCATCCTGAGGATGGGCAGGGACTACGGCGACATCCACGTCCGCCTGGGCGAGCCCCTGTCGATGGCAGAGCTGTTCGGCGGCCACCCGGAAGCCGACCGCCGCGGCATGATCGAGGCTCTGGGGGCCGAGATCTGTGCGAGGATCAACCGGGCCACGCCCGTGACCGCCACGTCCCTGGTGGCCTCGGCCCTCCTTGGAGACACCGATCCTCTCGGGCTGTCCATGGCCCGGCTCCGCGAGGTGGTCGACGAGCTGGTGAGGGATGCCGGCGCCCGGCGGCTGCCCACCGCCGACGGCCTGGCGGCGCTCGACCGGGCCGGAGTCGAGAGGATCGTCCGCACGCTGGCCCGCCGGGGGATCGTGGCCATCGACCAGGACGCATCCGGGCCGGGCGGGGCGTCACCGACCTACCGGATCGAGCCCGACCAGCGCCTGGCGGCCTCCTACTATCGCAACACCATCGCCCATCACTACGTTGTGCCGGCGGCGGCGGAGGTGGCGGTCGCCGCGGCGGGCCGGCTGACAGGGAGCGCCGTGCTCGAAGGCTTCCACGACGGGCTGGATGCGCTGCATGGCCTCCTCGAGACCGACTTCTTCCTCCCCGACCGGGAGGCCTTCTCGGGCCAGGTCTTCAGCGAACTCGCCAGGCGGATCCCGGCCTGGGAATCCCTCCTCCTCCACGAGGGGCCGGCGCCGGTGCTGGACGGACTCCGCCCCCACCGGGCCCCTTGGGCGGTGCGCCACTTCCTGGAGGCTTACTGGGTCGTGGCCGGACGCCTGGCGGAGGAGCCGGGCGGTCGGCCATCAGACGGCAGGGGCTTCCTGCGATCAGCCCTCGAGCGCAGCCTCGCCTACGTCCGCCAGGATCGGATATCGGCCGAGGCCGCCTCCCTTCCCCTCCTATCGGCCGGTCTCAGATTGGCGACACGGCATGATCCGGCGGCAACGGATGAGGCGAATCTCCGGCCGGACCGCGAAGCGCTCGCCGCCGAGCTGGGCCGGTTCCTGGAGGCCATCAAGACCTTGGATCAGTGCTCGGCATCCGGTAGGCGATAGGTCGGCGGTACCGGCCATTGCCACACGCAGCGGCGTGCGAGCACGCTCTAGGAGCGTGCTGAAGAATGTCCGGTCGGCCCGATACCGACAACAGAGCACCCGTCATTGCGTGACGGGCCTACCATCCCCGTCTTTTTCAGCATGCTCCTAATATCGAATACGTGACCCTGCTACCTGACGATCTCAACGTCGACCTGCACTACTGGATGCGGCTCACCCGCACGATGGACGACCAGCTGGTGAACCTCTGGAAGCAGGGCCGGGGTGTGGGAACCACCTTCAACCAGCGAGGTCACGAGGCGATCAGCGTGGGCGCCGGCGTGGCGCTCGCGCCGGACGACGTGGTCGCTCCGATGCACCGCGACCTGGGCTGCTACCTGGTGAGAGGCATGACCCCCCGACGGCTCATGGCCAACCAGCTGGGCCGGGCCACCGGCGTCACAAGGGGCCGGGACGGCAACCTCCACGGATGCGGAGACCTGTCCCTCAACCTCATCGGCTTCATCAGCCACCTCCCCCAGACCATGCCGGTGGCGCTCGGGGCGGCCATGTCCTTCTCCTACCGTTCCGAGCCCCGCGTGGCCCTGACGTTCGTCGGCGACGGCTCATCCTGCGCCGGCGTGTTCCACGAGTCGCTCAACCTGGCGGCCGTGCAGCGAGCCCCGTTCGTGGTGGTCATCGAGAACAACCAGTACGCCTACTCGACACCGCTGCACCAGCAGATGGCCATCGACGACCTGGCCGTCCGGGCCAGCGGGCACGGGGTGGAGTCACGGACCGTGGACGGCAACGACGTGGAGGAGGTCTACGGGACCGTCGAGGCGGCGGTGGCCAAGGCTCGGGAGGGTGGCGGGCCCACCCTCATCGAGGCCCGGACCATGCGGATGCTGGGGCACGCCATCCACGACGGCGCCGAGTACGTCCCGCAGGCGCTCCTGGACGAATGGGAGGCCCGCGATCCTCTCCTCCTCCACGAGGAGAAGCTGACCTCGCGCGGCCTGGTCGACCGCGAGTACCTTGCCCGGGTCGCCGAGAAGTGCCGCGAGATCGTGGCCGATGCCGTGGAGTTCGCCGAGTCGAGCGAATGGCCGGACCCCGGCACCGTCACCGACGGCGTGTACGCCGCCTGAGGACCCCGTCATGGACAGCACCCGCACCATGACCTATATCGAGGCCATCCGGGACGGACTACGGACCGAGATGCGGCGTGATCCCGACGTCCTGGTCATGGGCGAGGACATCGGGGGCGAGTTCGGGGGTGCTTTCAAGGCCACCAAGGGCTTGGAGGCCGAGTTCGGCCCCCGGAGGGTGATGAACACACCGATGACCGAGCTGGCCTTCATCGGAGCCGCCACCGGCATGGGTCTGATGGGGCTCCGCCCCGTGATCGAGGTTCAGTTCGCCGACTTCATCTCCACGGGCTTCGACTCCATCGTCCAGTACGCCGCCACCACCCACTACCGGTGGCAGGCGGCCGTCCCGTGGGTGATCCGGGCCCCGGCCGACGGGGGGATCCGCTCCGGCCCCTTCCACAGCCAGAACCCGGAGGCGTGGTTCGTCCATACCCCCGGCCTGAAGGTGGTGGCCCCGGCCACGCCGGCCGACGCCAAAGGGCTCCTGCTCGCCGCCATCCGGGACAACAACCCGGTCATCTACTTCGAGTCGAAGCCGCTCTACCGGAGCCTCCGGGGGGAGGTTCCGGAGGGGGACCGCGCCACCCCGATCGGCCGGGCCCGGATAGCAAGGGATGGCCATCACGTCACGGTCATCACCTACGGCGAGATGGTGCGCCAGGCCCTGGTGGCCGCCGACGGACTGGCGCCCGAGATCGCCGTGGAGGTCATAGATCTCCGCACCCTGAAACCGCTCGACCGGGACACGGTCACGGCGTCGGTGCGCAAGACCGGCCGGGCCGTGGTGGTACACGCCGCCAACCGGCTGGCCGGGGTGGGCGCCGAGATCGCGGCGGATCTCGGCCAGACCTCCTTCGAGTACCTGGATGCGCCCATCCACCGGGTGGGCGGCCTCGACGTGCCGGTGCCGTTCAGTCCCCCGCTGGAGGACGCCTACCGCCCCGGCGCCGACGACATCATGGCCGCCATCCGGGAGACCGTCGCCTACTGATCCGCAGGCTCGGCGGCCGGGTACCCTGGCCGGATGGAGCGCTTCACGATCGACCTGCACGGCCCCTTGCACGGCATGGAGTACGGAGGGGAGGGCCGGCTGGTGCTGCTGGTCCACGGGCTGAGCGGATCGGCGGTCAACTGGATGGAGACGGCCGTCCCGCTGACCCGTTACGGCCGGGTGGTGGCGCCCGAGCTACCCGGCTTCGGCCGCACCCCTCCGGCCGGGCGGAGCGCCTCCATGCAGGCTCAGGCAGGACTCATGGCCGACTTCATCGAGTACCAGGGAGGCGGGCCGGCGCTGGTGATCGGGAACTCGATGGGCGCCATGATCAGCATGATCCTCGCCGGGCAACGCCCCGACCTGGTGGACCGCCTGGTACTGATCGACACGCCGGGATCGACCGCCGACCTGGAGGGTCTCCCTCCGGCCTGGATCACCTCCATGCTCATGTATCTGGTACCGGGCGCCAACCTCATGTACGTGAACTGGCTCCGGCGCCAAGGGACTCCCGAGCAGACCACCGACACCGCCCTCGACCTGCTGGCCGGCGCGCAGGGGAGGATGTCGGCGAGGGTCAGGCGGCTCCATGCCCAGGTCGCCGCCGAGCGGAACGCCATGCCCTGGCCGCCGCACGCCTACCTGGAGGCCTTTCGGTCAATCATGGCAAACCTCGTGCCCTTCTCGCGCTGGCGCCGGACGGCGCTGCTGGTCAGCGCCCCGACCCTCCTCATCCATGGCACGCACGACCAGGTGGTGCCGATCAGCGCCGCGGAACGTTTGGCCGCCCTCCGCCCGGACTGGTCCTACCGGCCGCTGGTCGGGGTCGGCCACATAGCCATGCTGGAAGCCCCGGATCTGTTGCTGGAAGTGGTGGCGGAGTTCATGGACCCGGCGTCCGCCCCGACGAACGGCCTAGCGGCCGTGCCGTCGGGCCCGGGCCCAGGCGACGAAGCGGTCCACCGGCCAACTGTTGGCGATCATGTCGCGGTTCACCCGGCCTCGTCGGGCCTGGAGGACACCCCAAGCCGTCTGATCCAGTTCCCCCGTGTCGTGGGCGTCCGAGGAGATGATGAACCGCACGTCCCTCCCCCGGGCCTGGAGTAACACCTCTACGGTCGCGTCGAGCCGGTCGAGGTGGGAGTTGATCTCGATGGCCGTGCCGGTCAGCTCGGCCGCTTCCAGCACCGCTCCCACCTCGAGGTCGATGGGCGGGCGGCGACCGATCCTCCGTCCTTGAAGGTGACCGATCACATCGACCGCCGGGTGGGCCATTGCGGAGATGACCCGCACGGTCTGCTGCTCGTGCGGGAGGTCGAAATGGCTGTGGACCGAGGCGACACACCAGTCGTAGTCCATGAGGAAGTCATGGTCGTAATCCAGCGAGCCGTCGCGCCCGATGTTCAGCTCCACCCCGTGGAGGATTCTTAGCCCCGGGTAACGGTCTCGAAGGCGGGCGATGTGCCGGCGTTGGGCCAGCATCTCGTCCCGTCCGACCCCGTTTATGGCCAGGTTCTCGGCGTGGTCCGTGATGGCGATGTACTCCAGCCCCTTGGCCACCGCCTTGTCCAGCATCGCCTCGAGGGAGTCCTGCCCGTCCCCCGACATGTCGGAGTGAACGTGGAGGTCGCCGCGGAGGTCGCTTTCTTCTATCAGGTCGGGCAGCCGACCGGTCAGGGCCTCCTCTATCTCCCCCTGGTCCTCCCGGATCGGCGGCGGCACCCACTCCATCCCCAGCGCCCGGTAGATGTCCTCTTCCGTCTGCTGCGCCACCACGGCTTCCGTTTCCGACTCGTACAGGGCGTACTCGCTCAGCACCCAGCCCCGCTCGATGGCCAGCCTTCGTAGCCGGATGTTGTGCTCCTTGGAACCGGTGAAGTAGAGGAGGGCCGCTCCCCACTGATGCTCGGGCACCATGCGGACATCCACCTGGAGGCCCGCGTGGGTCAGCACCGAGGTCTTGGTCTCGCCCGAGCCGATGACCTCGCTGACCCATGACCGGCCTGCCAGGCGCCGGGCCACCGGGGCGGGATCGGAGGTGGACACCAGGAGGTCGAGGTCGGCCACCGTGTCGCGGAACCTCCGCAGGCTCCCGCAGTAGGCGGCCCGGTCCACGCCGGGCAGCCGGCCCAGGTCCGCGACCAGGCGCTCGGCCTCGCGCATGGCCACGAGTATCGGGGTCCGCCGCTCCTTGCCTGTCCAACCCAGCCGGTCGATGGCCCGCCGCAGGTTCTCCTCCGTCTTCCGGCCGAAGCCCGGCAGCTCCCGCACCACCCGCGCGTCGAGCGCGACCACAAGAGCCTCCACCGAGTCCACGCCCAGGGCCGCTCGCAATGTGACCGCCCGCTTGGGACCGAGGCCCGGGATGCGCACCAGCTCCTGGAAGGCCGGGGGGTACTCCTTGCGAAGGGTGTCGAGCCGGCCGAGCCGGCCGTTCTCGACATACTCGCGGATCATGGACGCCGTGGACTTGCCGATCCCGGGAACCCGCATCAGGTCCGCCGCGGACAGTTCGGCGGCGGGTTGGGGCAGCCCCCTGATCGTCTTCGTGGCCGACTCGTAGGCCCTGGCCCGGAACGACTGGGCAGACCCGTCAGCGATCCGCGTGAGCGCGGCCAACTCGTCGAAGATGGCGGCTATATCGGAATTGGTTGTCACACCCTTCCTCTACCTTCCTCGGATGACCGATGGTGGCCGCACCAGACGCTGGGGTGGTGCCGAAGCACCTCTCGTACTCCGAGGACGCTGTTCCCGCTCGGCACGCCTAGGCGAGTCACGAAGGCCCCTCGCCGCAAGCTAATGTACCGAACGAGGAGAACCAGACATGCCAGCAAGCCCCGAGACGGCGGAAACCACCCGTACACTCTTTCCGGTGAGTGGCCGCAGCGTCCGTAACGGTGAGCCAACCAACGATCTGGTTCTGAGCGCCTTTACCGTCGGCAACGACCGCGCCTTCCCCAGCATTCTGGGTCTGTATGTCAAACCGGGGAGCATCGTCGCCGACGTGACCTATGGGAAGGGGGTGTTCTGGCGTCGCATACCACCGGAACAGTACGAACTACGAGCTTCAGACATCCGGGACGGGATCGACTGCCGCGATCTGCCATACACAGACGGTGAGATCGACTGCGTGGTGCTCGATCCCCCATACATGCACACACCCGGGGGTACCGCGCACGGATCCGCCTCACCGTTCGAGGACTACTACCGCAACAACAAGACCGGGAACCGCACTCGAAGCAAGTACCACGAGGCAGTTCTCGAGTTGTATGTGGATGCCGGAAGGGAGGCGCACCGCGTGCTCCGCGACCGTGGCGTGCTCATCGTGAAGTGCCAGGACGAGGTGTGCTCGAACCGCCAACGGTTCACCCACGTGGAAATCATGCAGGCATATGAGCGCCTCGGATTCGTTGCGGAGGACTTGTTCGTCATCGTGAGGAATAACCGGCCGGGTGTCAGCCGCGCCGTCCGGCAGGTTCATGCGCGGAAGAACCACTCCTACTTCCTGGTCTTTTGGAAGCGAGACGATCGTCGAGGAGTGTGGAAGCCTCCCCAATGAGCGCGGTCGAACTGCTCATCGAGGTCATCAGCGATCATTCCCCGCCATCGAAGTGGACCGGTGCGCCCCTAGAGAGCTTTCGGTCCGTCGCTAATACCAACCGAGGTCAGATCGGTGAGGACTCCCTCCACCGATACCTGAACCGCAACGGCATCAATACCGGCAACGGTGCCCGCGTCACTCCCACCGATATGACCATTGAAGGCGCCCGCTTCGAGGTCAAAACGGCCTCGGAGGACGTGGGCGGGAACTTCCAGTTCAACCATGTCCGACTCGACCGGGACTACGAGTACCTCATGTGTCTGGGTATCGCACCGGCGAGCATACGGTTCAACGCGTGGCGGAAGGGCCATGTGGCAGAGGGGAGAGCCGGACGACTCGTAAGGATGGCGGAGGGTCAGAGCGTCACGTTCAAGCTGACCAAGCGCAAGGACAGCATGCGCCCCATCGAAGAGCTTCCGGCTTGGGTCCGAGCCACACTCCCATGAATGCCATGCCAACGCGGAATCGGCAACCAAGAGCTGAGCCACCGGCAAAGGGATCGACCGGGTAAGGTCTCCAAACCCAGGACAGCAGAGAAGACTCGGAAGTGACACTGGCAAGCGCGGGATATTCGGTAACCCTCCGATTGTACGCCCCGGCCGATGATCAGCACGCCATCGGCCGCATCACCACCGCCATCGGGAGCTCCGGCGGGGTGGTGACCGCGCTCGACTTCGTCGAATCGGAGGCCACCCGGCTGGTGCTGGACGTGACCGCCAACACCCGCGATGACGACCATGCTGACGAGATCGCCGATGCGGTGGCCGCGGTCGAGGGGATATCGGTCCACAAGGTCTCGGACCGCACCTTCCTCTTCCATCTGGGTGGGAAGCTCGAGGTCCAGACCCGGATCCGGCTCCGCAACCGCGACCAACTGTCGATGGCCTACACCCCGGGTGTGGCCCGGGTAAGCCGGGCGCTCGCCAAGCGGCCCGAGGATGCCCGCAACCTCACCGTCAAGGGGAACTCGGTGGCCATCGTCACGGACGGGAGCGCCGTGCTCGGACTCGGCAACATCGGGCCGGTGGCCGCCCTACCGGTCATGGAGGGAAAGGCCGCCCTGTTCAAGCGCTTCGCCAACGTCAACGCCTGGCCGATCTGCCTCGACTCCCAGGACACCGACGAGATCGTGCGGGCGGTCGAGATGCTGGCGCCGGTCTTCGGGGGCATCAACCTCGAGGACATCGCCGCGCCGCGCTGCTTCGAGATCGAGGACCGGCTCCGCAAGTCGCTCGACATCCCGGTCTTCCACGACGACCAGCACGGTACGGCCATCGTGGTCCTGGCCGCCCTGACCAACGCCCTACGGGTGGTGAACAAGGAGATGGGCGATGTCAAGGTGGCCATGAGCGGCGCCGGCGCGGCCGGCGTGGCGGTCGCCAAGCTCCTCGAGGCGGCCGGCATCGCGGACATCGTGGCCCTAGACCGGGGCGGCATCATCAGCGCGGAGCGGACGTTCAGGGACGCCTCGAAGATCTGGCTGAGGGAGAACACCAACCACGAGGGACGTACGGGCGGCATCCTCGAGGCGTTGGAAGGCATGGATGTGTTCGTTGGCGTGAGCGGCCCCGACCTGTTCGACGCCAGGGAGATCAAACGCATGGCGCCCGATCCCATCGTCTTCGGGCTGGCGAATCCCGACCCCGAGTTCGATCCCCAGGTAGCGCGCGACTACGCGCCGGTGGTGGCCACCGGCCGCTCCGACTACCCCAACCAGATCAACAACGTGCTGGCCTTCCCGGGGGTCTTCCGCGGGACCTTGGACGCCCGTGCCACGAAGATCACCGAAGCCATGAAGGTCGCCGCCGCCCGCGCCATCGCCTCGGTGGTACGGCCCGAGCAGATCAACGCCAGCTACATCATCCCGTCGGTGTTCAACCCGGGCGTGGTGAAACGGGTGGCCGAGGCCGTGGAGTCGGCCGCGCACCTCTGAGGGGCTTTACTCCGGCCAAGAACGCGAAAATCGCGCCGCCGGAGCGGCGTTCCCGCCGGGCCCTCCCCCGCCACCACCTGTCCTGGTTCGGAGCGTGGTCGGCCATGCCCGGCCGGCTGCCGGGATCGGCGGTTCGCTCCACGAAGCCCGTGTGTTCCCTGCGGGCCGGCCGTTCCGATCGGTAGACGCATCGGCCGGTGTAGGTGCTTGGCGATCGGCAACGTACAACGGGGGTGTGACACGTTTCATCCGCTCCATCGGATCTCCATCTTTGGGGGCCGTCGGCTAGCGCCTTCGACCCACCGGGACCTGCCCGGTTGCGTCACCGTGCCCTGGCGGGCCATTCCGGACGCGAGCGGAGCGGGGGGTCAGGGTGGAGGAGTCCGGGTTACGAAGGGGACCGAACCGGGATGCGGAGCCGGAAGGTGGAACCCTGCCCCAGCCTGCTCTCCACCTCGATGCGCCCATCGTGCAGGTCCGCCACGTGCTTGACGATCGCCAGTCCCAGGCCCGTCCCCCCGGTGGCGCGCGAGCGCGCCGCGTCGACCCGGTAGAAGCGCTCGAAGATCCGCGGCAGCTCCTCCGAGGGAATACCGGTTCCGTCGTCCGCGACCACCACGGTCGCCACGCCTTGGGCGGCGCCTACGGTGATACGGATCCAACCATCATCCGGGGTGTGGCGCACCGCGTTCTCCAGCAGGTTCCGGCACGCCAGCGCCAGGTAGGAGGGGCTGCCCATGACCGGGGTGGGCTCGGCATCCCACTCGATCGAGGGGCGTGCGGTGAGGAACCGCTCCACTACCTCTCCCACCACCTCCGCCAGGTCACAGGCCTCGAACGGCAGGATGCCCGACTCCAGACGGGACAGGTCGAGGAGATCGGAGACGGTCCTCGACATCCGGACCGCGTTGTCGAGGATGCGTCCCGAGAAGCTGGACACCACATCGTGATCCTCCTCGAGCGCCATCAGGACCGTCTCGGCCGCCGCCCTGATCGCCGCCACCGGAGTCTTGAGCTCGTGTGACGCCGCGATCACGAAGTCCTGGCGCATCCGGTCGATCCGGGACCGCTCGGTTATGTCCGACAGATGGAGCAACACCAGACCCTCTCCGACCGGTCGGGCAGCAACCTCCATCACCCGGCGGGGCAGTCCCTGCGAGAATTGAGCCGACGAGGATCGGCCGGAAAGCGCTCCGTCGATGACATCCCGCACCGCGCCCGGCATGGGTGCATCCGCCTGGGTCACCCGCTCGCCGAGTACCTCGATGGCGGCCGGGTTGGCGTACACGGCCTGCCCGGATTGAACGGCCACCACGCCCACCGGCAAGGCCGAGAGAAGCGATCCGTACAGATCCCGACTCCTGGACAGCTCCAGCGCATCCGCCTCAAGTTCCTCGATCCGGGTCTCGGCGGCGCTCCGCTCCCGGCGATGAGTCCGGTACTGGAGCGCCAGGGAGACCACCCCAATCGCCAGGCCGCCCATGCCCACCCACGGCCACGGCGCAGGCGCCTGCAGCGCGGCGACGCCGGCTGCCACCAAGCTCGCCGAGGTGACCCACCGAGCCAGCGCCGGGCCGAGACGGCGGGTAGCAGCAGGGACCGGGGAAGCCATCGCTCACGGCCCCCGGGTGGGTGGAGCGGTCGCGGAGCGGAGGGGGACGATCCGGTGGAGGGCCGCGGTCCGACCGCTACCGGCCCCACCCGGGCGGCGTCGCCTCGGGTCAGCCCTCAACGACGAACTTGTACCCCAGGCCCCGAACCGTGACGATCCATTTTGGAGAACGGGGATCATCCTCGACCTTCTCTCGCACGCGACGGATGTGCACATCGAGCGTCTTGGGGTCGCCGAAGAAGGGCACCCCCCAGATGTCCTCCAGGAGGACCTGCCGATGGACCAGCCTGCCCTTGCGCAGGAGCAACGCCTCCAGTAGCTCGAACTCCTTGGGCCGGAAGTCCACCAGTTCGCCCTTGACCCGGACCTCATGGCGATCCACGTCCAGTTCCACCGGCCCACCGTCCAGCACCAGGGAATCGGGAGGGTGGACACCCCGGGAGGCCCGGCGAAGGTTGGCGCTGATCCGGGACATCAGCTCCCGCATGGAGAAGGGCTTGGTGACGTAGTCATCGGCGCCGAGCTCGAGGCCGGCCACCACGTCGGGCTCCGAATCCTTGGCGGTGACCACCACCACCGGCACTTCGGACGAGGCCCGGATCTGCCTCAGCACGTCGAAGCCGCCCAGTCCGGGCAACATCAGGTCCAGAACCACCAGATCGGCGGCCTTGGCCCGGAAGGTATCGAGGGCGATGCGACCGTCGTCCACCACCGTGACCTCGTAACCCTCCCGGATCAGGTTGTGGCGGAGCGACTCCGCGAGGGTCTCCTCGTCCTCGACCACCAGGATCGACGTCCCGTTCATGCGGACCCGGGCGCGGGTACCCAGCCCTCCGGGAACTCGTGCTGCTCGCCGGTCAGCAGGAACGCCACCTGCTCGCCGATGTCGACCGCCCGGTCGCCCACCCTCTCCAGGGCCCTCGACACCAGCATCATGTGGACGGCCCACTCAAGCATCTCCGGATTGGACGCGCAGGCGGCCACCTCCTTCCACATGTTGCGGTTCAACCAATCCGCCGGATCATCCAGTTCCGGGAGCCGGAGGGCGAGGTTGAGGTCCCTCTTGACCAGCGCCTCCATGGCCGTCTCCACCATCGGCACGACGATCGACCGCATCTCCCGGATATGCAGCAGGATGGTCCTGTTGGTGGGAAGGGTGGACGTGGCCTCCACGATCTTGGCTATGTTGGACGCCTGGTCGCCCATCCGCTCCAGGCTGTGCCCGGCCTGGAGGATGAGCGACATCAGCCGCAGATCCGAGGCGACCGGGGTCTGGCGGGCCATCACCTCGTGCCAGCGCCGCTCCACCTCCACGTAGAGCCGATCGATCTCGAGATCCCCCAGCACCACCTGGTGGGCGAGCTCCGCATCGCCCTGCAGCAGCGCCTCCACCGCGTTGTTGATCTGAACCTCCGCCAGCGCCGACATGTCGAGCAGCAGGACTTCGAGCTGGTTGAGCTCGGAATGGAAGAGGCTGCGGAACTCGGTCATCCGAACCGGCCCGTGATGTAGTCCTCGGTCTCCTGGCGGGCAGGCCTCGTGAAGAGCGTGCCCGTGGTGCCCGATTCCACCACGTACCCGGCCCGGTCGGAGTCCATGTTGAGGAAGACCGTGTGGTCCGAAGCCCGGGCCGCCTGCTGCATGTTGTGAGTGACGATGATGATCGTGTAGTTGACCTTCAACTCCTGGATCAGCTCCTCGATCCGCAGGGTCGCAACCGGATCGAGCGCCGAGGTCGGCTCGTCCATCAGGATGATCTCGGGCTTCACCGCGATGGCGCGGGCGATGCAGAGACGCTGCTGCTGGCCGCCGGACAGGGAGTAGCCGCTCTCGTCGAGCTTGTCCTTGACCTCGTCCCAGAGGGCGGCCTGGCGGAGGGAGTGCTCCACCAGGGCGTCCAGGTCCTGCTTCATCCCGTTGATCCGGGCGCCCCAGGCCACGTTCTGGTAGATGGTCTTGGGGAAGGGGTTGGGCTTCTGGAAGACCATCCCCACCCGCTTCCGCAACTCGACCGGATCCACCGACGCGTCGAAGATGTTCTGCCCGTGGAACCGGACCTCGCCCTCCGCCCGGGCGCCCTGAACCAGGTCGTTCATCCGGTTGAGGGTCCGCAACAGGGTGGTCTTACCGCATCCGGACGGTCCGATCAGGGCTGTGATCTGGCGGTCCCGGAACGACAGGTTGACGTCCCGGACAGCCCGGAACTCTCCGTAGTAGGCACTGAGGTCCACCGCCTCCATGGCGAAGGTCTCGAGCGCCGGCCCGGTCGTGGTCTCCATCGGAACGTTCAGGTCGACGCGCTTATTCTCGTTCACCTCAGGCTTGCCCACGGTCGTCATTCTGTCCTCCGAGAATACTTGTTTCTAAGGATCACCGCCGCCGTGTTGAGCGTCAGGAGCAGCACCAGCAGCACCAGGATGGCTGCGGCGGCGATGTTGCGGAACTCGTCCTGAGGTCGGCTGGTCCACTGGTAGATCTGGATCGGCAGCACCGTGAACTTCGAGAACGGGCCGCTCGGATCGGTGGTTATGAAGGTCGATGCCCCCACCACGACCAGGGGTGCGGTCTCCCCGAGCGCCCTGGCGACGGCCAGGATGGTGCCCGTCAGGATGCCGGGAAGGGCGTTCGGGAGAACGTGGGAGCGCACTGTCTGCCATCTGGTGGACCCCAGCGCCATGCCCGCCTGCCGCAGCGAGCCCGGAACGGCCCGGATCGCCTCCTGGGCGTTGATGATGATGATCGGCAGGATGAGCAGGCCGAGCGTGAGACCGGCCGAGACGATGGTCCGGCCGTTGGCGGTCGCCTCACCGCCCGTCCCCAGGAACGAACCGCTGGTAATGAGCTCCAGGGTACGGACGAAGATCGCCAGACCGAGCATCCCGTAGATGATCGAGGGCACGCCGGCCAGGTTGTTGATGTTGGTCTGCAGGATGGCGGTAAGCCGGTTCTCGCGCGCATACTCCTCCAGGTAGATGGCGGCGCCGACCCCGATGGGGAAAGAGAAGGCCAGGGTGATCAGGACCACCCAGAGCGACCCGAGCAGGGCGGTGCGGATCCCGGCGATCGCCGGCTCCGGCGACTGCGGGCTGACCACGAAGTCCCACGAGAGCCAGGATCGGAACTCCAGTGCCGCGCCGGGGTACTTCTCCGCCGCGTATGCCTCGACGTCGTCACGGCTGAACACTGACGAGAAGAAGGACCAGGTGCCTACGATGGTCGGCTCCACCACCCGCTCCACCACCAGCGCCTCCACCTGGGAATGGCTCCGGGCGGGCAGGTAGCAGGCCGGCGGGGGGTCGTCCGTCATGCACAGGTCGTTGAGCACGTACAGATCCTCGAAGACCATCCGGTCGCCGAAGAAGCGTTGCTCCCGCTCGAACCGGCGGCCCAGGTTGGTCGAGATCTCGGCTTCGAGGAGGGCTACCAGATCCCCCTTGGTCAGGTCGCCGAGCGCGGTGCCCTCCGGGTATCCCCGGCTCGCCACCAACTCGCCCGGGGAGCGTTCGTTCTCCACGGCCACCAGGCCGAACGACGAGTTCAGGATGGTCACGATCAGGGTCACCAGCGCCGCCACGGCCACCATCAGGGCGCCCAGCAGCGCGAGCCTCGCGACGAGTCCCCGGCGCTGCCGGCGCCTCATCTGCGCGGAGGTCTGCAGGAGGTCGGAGGCCCCGCCGTTGACTTCCGTGCCGGACGTCGTCACTCGTACACCTCGCGGAATCGGGCCACGAACCGGCGGCTCAGGACGTTGAGCGTCAGGGTGATGACGAACAGCGCCAGGCCGATGGCGAAGATGGAGTTGTAGTCGATCGAGTTGTAGCTCAGGTCACCCCCGCTGATGCGGACGATGTGCCCGGTCATGGTCTCGCCCGCCACGAACGGGTTGAGGATGTAGCCGAACAGGCTGTCCTCGCCGAAGGTGAAGTTCTTGGGCCCCGCGCCGGCCGCGATCGCCACCACCATGGTCTCGCCGATGGCCCGGGAGATCGACACCACGAAGGCTGCCGTGATACCCGAGAGAGCAGCCGGCAGGACCACCCGCAGCGAGGTCTCCAACCTGGTGGCCCCGACCGCATACGACGCCTCCCGGAGCGACATCGGCACCGCGTGGAGGGCGTCCTCGGACATCGAGCTGACGAGCGGGATGATGAGAATGCCCACCACGATTCCGGCGGATGCCGTGTTGAAGATCTCCACCACGCTGACTCCCAGGATGGACCTGAGGAGCGGGGTCATGAAGGTGAGGGCGAAGTAGCCGTAGACAACCGTCGGGATGCCGGCCAGGATCTCGAGCACCGGCTTGATGGTGCCCCTCACCCGGGGGGTGGCGTACTCGCTGAGGTAGATGGCGGTGGCCAGACCCACCGGCAACGCCACCACCATGGCCGTGACCGAGGTGGTCAGCGTGGCCAGGACCAGCGGCCAGATCCCGAAGTCCAGAATGGCCGGTTGCCATTGCGTGGAGGACAGGAACCCGGCCAGCGACGCCTCCTCCGACCTGAAGAAGAGCAGGGCCTCCTTCCCCAACTCGAAGACGATGCCCACCGTGGTGAGGATCGACAGGGCGGCTGCGATGAACAGCAGACCACGTACCACCGCCTCGCCCGGCCGCCGCCTCTTACGGAGGGAACCGGCCGGCGGTGGGGCCTCCGATGTCACACGGGTCGCGATGGTTCCGTCTCCCCTCGGCGGCCGGGACTATCCATCCCGCCGTCTCGTTGCCGAGAGTCGGGCCAACCGGACACTCTTGCGGTACCCATCTACAGGGCGGCGTTGAGCTCGGCGGCCGCGCCGTCGAGGACGCTGTCGGGCGCCGGGAAGTATCCGACCTCGCCGACCTCCTCGTTCACGAACTGGAGCACGAAGTTCAGGAACGCCCCGACCTGCGGCTTCTCCGCGATGATCGAAGCCGTCGAGTACATGTACAACGGCCGGGCCAGCGGATAGGTGTTCGCGTTCACCGAGTCCGTGGTCGGCTCCACGCCCTCGACATCCAACACCCTCAACAGATCGCCGTTCTCCGTGTAGTACGCATACCCGAAGAAGCCGACCGCGCAAGTGGTCGCGGTATTCGACGGATCGCAACCATCCCCCGAAATGCCCTGGACCAGCACATTGTCGTCCTCCGAGAACTGCGTGTTGCCGGCCGCCAGGATCGGACCCTCATCCTCGTGGAACACTTCCTCCACGAAGTAGTCGAACGTCCCCGAGTCCGTACCCGGAATGAACCGCTGGATCGGATTCGCCGGGAACCCGGCCCGGACATCCTGCCAAGTCGTCGCCGTCGAGAACAGCACCGCCAACTCCGCAACCGTCAGATCGGTTGTGAACGTGTTCCCGGGCGAGACCGTCACCGCCAGGGCATCCGTCCCCACCCGGAACTCGATCGGCTCCCGACCGATCGCCCGGCACTGCTCCACCTCCTGGTCCTTGATGGGACGGGATGCATTCGAAATGTCCGACTCGCCGGCCAAACAGAACCGCTCGAACCCGGCGCCCGAGCCGATCGAATCGACCGTGATCAGACCCGAGTAGCCCTCGTCCTCGAACCGCGCCGCCATCGCCTCCGCCAACGGAAACACCGTCGATGAACCGGCCACGACGATGTCCCCGGACACCGACAACGGATCGGACGGAGGCAGACCACGGCTGCCGGACAACGCCGAACCACCACCCTGCAAGGCAGCCCCTTGGGTAGGGAGGGTGGTGGCGACGGTGGTTACGCGGCTGTAGTCGGGTCCCCAACCGCATGCCGCGGCAACCAGCGCCATAAACGCGACGAGCGCGAGCGGGCGCCAGACGTTGCCGATCGGCATCCATGCTCTCTGAACCCTCAATCCGGAGGGAACGCTAAGCCGTCAGGGTTAAGGGACCGGTCTTCCAGGGTGAACGCGAGGTAAACCTTGCCCAGCAATCGGAAACGTGATCACGTCCGCACTGGCAGGTAGTGGAAGCCGCGGCCCCGCCGGTTGGGACGGCTCCCCACCAGGTGCCCGGCATCAGCCAGCGCGGCAAGCATCTGGGCGGCGTGAGACGCGGTGACACCCGCCAGGTCGCCGGCCTCGGTCGAGGAGATGCGTCCCCTCGCCCGGGCGTAGTCCAGCATCACCGACTCCCGTCCGGCGCGCGTGGCGAATCGCTCGAGCTTGCGGACGAATTGCCTGCGGGCACCGTCCGACAGCCGGAGGGCAGGCGGGTGACCTTCGGGAATGCCGTGGACATTCTCGATGATCGGCCTTCCGTCGATGTGAACTCGATCAGCAACCCGCTCGATCATCGACAACGTCTCCTGGACAGGTCTTTGCAGAACCGGAGCCGCCAAGTTGGCATCGGCCCAGCCGCGGTCGATCAGGCAGTTCACGAGAAGCAGCAGGTCCAGATCACCCCGCGAGGAGGGCTCGAGCCCGCCGATGAAGTGGAGCCACTCCAGATCCGGCTTGCCGCCGATCAGCGCGACCCGCACGTACGGGCCGTCAACCTCCGAGAACACCGGCGGCGGGTGACCCAGAGAGAGCATGTCCGCCGTCATGCGGTCCACGCCGATCCCCTCCCGCTCGCCCAACCGCATAGCCGCCATGGCCTCGGCGAGACTTCGATAACGGGGCGCCGCAGGATGCGTGATGATGTTCGAGGGGGCGACCCCACCGACGAAGCCCCCCGGCGAGGTGACAGTCAGGACGGACCCGACATGCTCGACGGTCGTCGGTTGCGGGGAGTTCCAGTCGCGGTGGACGATGCCATTGACCAGCGCCTCCCTCATGGCTCTCAGCGGGATGGAATCGATCTGATGCGCCGCAAAGCCGTCCGGCACATGAACCACGGCGTTCGCCACGTCCATGGCCTGCTCCACCGCGGCGAACTGTTCTAGCAACGGGCGGCGGCCCACCTCCTCCCGGCTGAAGGACGGCCCGAACCCTGCGCTGAAGCCGCTCGACCACGGCCGACCGGCACGGGGCACCCGATGCGTGCTGTCGCCACCGGGGAGCTCCCGCCGAACGTAGTCGATTCCGATCTCGGGAGTTCCCACAAAGAGCAGCGATCCTGCGTTGGTCAGTCGGCCGTCTGCGTCCACAAGGTTGAGACGGCGGATCATGTCCTGACTCGTCGCCATCGCCAGATGGCTGCCGTCACCACTACCGTTGCCGTTCTCGCGCATGTACCGCCTGGCGATGTCGACAGCGGTCTGCTTGACGTCGGCCAGTGAGTTAGATGACGGCTGGGCCGACCAATCGAAGCCTCCGCGAAGCAGCCGCCTGTCATTCCACGATGTGAAATCGACATCAACGCAGTCGTCGTTCAAACGCCAGCGATAGCGACCCCTGTAAGGGATCGGCTCCCAAGCTTCGGGCGTGGACAGCACCAGCAAGCGGCAGCCGTCCAACATCAAGGGTCGGGCAGAGACGGTCAGCTTGCGCTGTGTCAGTTCAAATATGCGGTGGCGGAGCCACTCCGGATCAAGCCCTGTGCCGATCCTGACACCGTCGTCGGACACACCCAAGATGATCGCGCCACCCCCGGGGGTATTGGCCATGCAGGCCATTTCGCCCGTGAGGTACCCGGCAGCCTCCTCGTTCTCGCGGCTTGCCGGCAGGGACTTGCCGCGCCGGTCGCGACGGCCGGGCTCCTCTTTGACGTCCACATGGGCCGTTTCGATCTCCGCGGGAGGGCGACCTTGCGCCAAGAGATCGAGCATGAGTTGGATCTGGTCATCAAGGGCGGCCGAAGCTCCGAATCCTGTAGACATCGCACCCTCGCTCTGGTCTTGAAAATGTGGCTGGGCAGGTCTGCCGGCACTTTACCACACTTTCTGATCTAAAAAGACAGATGAAACGGTGGTCAGGGATTTCTCCTGGGTTTTTGACAGTGAATATGTGGATGGATCGACCCGCACGATCGGCTCTAAGACCGGCGCGGCGACGTGACAGGCGACCCGCTCGCCTCCGCGTCCCAGGGGCGCCGCCTCGCAGCGCATTCCGCGCTTGTTGAGGATTCTCCAGGCCGGAGGCGTTTTCAGGAACGTTACGTCAGGCTTGGCCTAGCCTGAGCGGGCTAGGAGGGTGCTGAAAAAGACGGGGATGTGTTGGTCCGCGATCCCTTGACCTGGGGTTTCATTGCCGAGTGTCGGGACAGCTGGACATTTTTCAGTACCCTCCTAGTGGGAATGGGCGTGGGATGCCGCGTAGTAGGGGTTCTCGCCGCCCTGGTGGTCGGTGATGTCCACGATCTCGACGATCTCGGGGATGGCCTCGCGCAGGATCCGCTCGATTCCCTGGCGCAGGGTCATGGCGGCCATCCCGCAACCCTGGCAGCCTCCTCCCATCTGGAGATAGACCACACCGTTCTCCTCGCCCACCAGGCTGGCCTGGCCTCCGTGGGCCGCGATCGCCGGGTTCACCTGGTGTTCAAGGACCTGCTGGACCCGCTCCGCGATCGGACCGGTCAGGTCCCCGGCGTCGAAGTCCGGGATGTCCGGCGACGGGTTGTTCGGGTTGTCGATGGCCAATCCCGGGGTCATCGGGTTCGACGACATGGCCAGCCGGGCGCCGGTCATGTTCTCGGTGTCCGCAGACGGGATGACGACCGCCAGATCACCGTGGCGCTCCACGTGATCGGACGGCTCGGCCTCGTCGAGCGGGACGAACGACAACGAGTATCCGAACTGGAGTCCCTGGACGCCGGTTATCTCGATCAGCAGGCCGTACTCGTCTTCGCCCGGCTCCTGGTCACGGATCTCGATGATCCGCTCAAGGGCTTCGTCGCTGAAGTTCATCAATGCGTTGGTGCTCATGGTCAGCAAGGGTAGCCACCCGTCCGGCCAACCGTTGCCGTGGCGAGTCGGGTACAGTCCACACATGAGCCTCCGAGCAGGCGCGGCCCGATCGTGGCGACCAGGAATGCTTGCCCTCGTCGCGGCGATGATGGCTCTCGGCCCGGCCTGCTCCACCTCGAGCAACGAGGTCGTTTTCGAGGGAAGTCCTTCCACGGAGGCGACCACCGCCGCAGCAGCGGAGGACGGCGCCGCAACGACCACCGCCACCACCGCGCCCGCCGCGACAGGGACCGGCGCCACGACCGTCTCGGCAGCCGACACGACGACCATGCCGGCCGCGCCGGAGCGGTCGGCCCAAGGGATGGAGGCGCTTACCGCCCCGGTGCTGGTCGACGGGCGGTTCGGCGGAGGCATCACCGTCGTCGGCCCCGGAGCCGAGCGGAACGCCCTGTACGTGGAGAGGGCGGATGGCTTCCTGGCCCAGCCCATCTGGTCGCCGGACGGCCAGCTGGTGGCCTTCTCGAGAGCCTCGACTACCGAGAGTTGGCTGGTCATCGGGCCTGGAAGCGGCGGAACCCTGGCCGCCTACGAGACACCCTTCGTGGTGTTCTACATCCACTGGAGTCCGGACGGTCGCTTCGTGGCGATGCTGGGAGCCACCGATTCCGAGGTCGGCCTGGCGATCCTCGACCTGGACACGGGGATGGTGGAGATCGTGGACTCCGCCCTCTCGTACTACTTCCACTGGTCGCCGGACAGCTCGCGGCTGCTTACCCACCTCGACAACTCCCGCCTTCAGATCATCGACCCGGCCTCCGGAGAGATCACCCCCGTAGCCACCTTCGACTTCGTCTGGTCGGCCTACCAGGCGCCGTCCTGGATGCCCGACGGCCACTCGATCATGTACGTGCGCCCCGCCCGGAACCAGATCGAGGAGCCCCCGGACGAGTTGGTGATCCATGACCTGGTGAGCGGTGAGGTCGAAGTGATCGCGACGGGAGCCGGTTTCTTCGCCTTCGCGGTATCCCCCGACGGCAGGCAGGTGGCCTACTCGCTCCACAACCTGGCCCGCCCCACCTCCATGTACCTGGTGGAGCCGGGTAGCGGTCAGGTAGCGGAGCTCGACGCCCCCAACACGGTGGCCTGGCAGTGGAGCCCCGACAGCCGCAAGATCCTCCTGCTCGGAATAAGCGGCGAGGCGAGCCGGCTCTCGATGGACGTGTACCAGGACGGCGCCATCACCTCATACCCCGGCATCGCCCCCACCGAGAACTTCCTGCGCAGCTACATCCCCTTCTGGAACCAGTACGGCCACAGCCACACGCTCTGGGCGCCGGACAGCTCGGCCTTCGTGTACGCCGCCTCCGACCGGGGAGACGACTACGTCTTCCTCCAGCCTCTCGAGGAGGAGCGTCCCGTCGTCCTGGGCGCCGGATCCATGGCGGTGTTCGCGCCGCGAACCTGAATGACCGTCGTCCACGTCTTCGCCGGGGGTGATCCGGTCACGCCGGAACGGATCGAGCGGCTCGGACCGGCCGACCTCGTCATAGCCGCCGACTCGGGCGCCGACATCGCCGCCGCCGCCGCCGTGACCGTCGACCTCCTGGTGGGCGACCTCGACTCGATATCCGCAAGCGCCATGGAGCGCATATTCGACGGCGAGACCGTCATCGAAGCCCACTCCCCCGACAAGGACGCCACCGATCTGGAGCTGGCGCTAGAGGTAGCGCTCCGCAACGACCCACGCGAGATCGTCTTCGTGGGCGGCGGAGGCGGGCGGCTCGACCACCTGCTGGGCAACGTCGGGGTGATCGGGAGCCCGGCGGCCCGCCATGTCCGGGTCAGCTGGGTCATGGAGCGGGAAACGGCCCACGTCATAAGGGGTAGCAGGTCCATCGCCACCACGCCAGGGCAACTCTTCAGCCTCATCCCGATCGGGGGAGACGCCGGAGGCGTGCACATCCGCCACGCCCGATGGCCGCTCCGGGACGCCTCGCTCCGGGTTCACGGCTCGGTGGGCATCAGCAACGTCGCGTCGGGCGAGGAGCTCGAGATCGAGGTGGCCGAGGGCGCCGTTCTAGCCATCTTCAACCAGGGTCGGTCAGCCACCGCTTGACAGATCCAGCAATCTACAGGCGGTTGAACTGCTCAACGCTCAGTCCCGCCTGGCGCAGTATGCTGCTCAAGGTTCCGACTCGCACTTCCCTGTGACGCGGAACAACGGCGGTGCGAATCTCATCGCCATCCCGCCTCACGAACTTGACGTGACTGCCCTTTTGGCTGACCTCTACAAACCCCGCTCCGTGCAGTTTGCGAGCGACCTGCCTGTAGGGGAGCGGGCTAAGCCGCTCCAACCTTCACTCGGAGGTGATGAACTTGTGGTGCCACGGTCGAACAGGGCGGTTCGAAATGAAGCTCCAACGCCTCAGCGAGGTTGTCAAGCGCAACATCGGGCGACTCACCTTGGCTCGCGACGTCGACCTCCAATGCCTGCGCTACGAACCAACCGTCCTCCTGCCGGATAACCGCGGTTAGTTGTATCTCCTGCATGGGTAGCCCCCGTATTCTCCGAGGTGACAAGGCTAACAACCCGAACACTGGCGATGGAAGAGGCGTCAAACCCGTCAGGCGTGGTAGACCTCGGGGTTGGCGCAATACGGCATCTGTCGCCCCTCCAGGGCCGCCACCAGGTTGGCCGCCGCCCTCTCCGCCATCCGGATGCGGGTCCGGACGGTGGCGCTCCCGATGTGCGGGACGATGAAGCAGTTGGGCAGGGCCACCAGCGGATGATCCGCCGGGATCGGCTCGGGGTCGGTCACGTCCAGGCCGGCGGCGGCGATGGCGCCCCCGGCCAGCGCCTCGATCAGCGCGTCCGTGTCTACGACCGGGCCCCGGGCCGCGTTCACCAGGGTGGCGGTCGGCTTCATGGCCGCCAGGGCATCCCGGTCGATCAGGTGGTGCGTGCCCGGGTGGAAGCTGGTCACCACCACCACGTGATCCGCTTCCGCCAGCAGCTCGGGCAGGGTGCGGTACTCCACTCCGAGCACCTCCTCGGCGCGGCGGTCCCGGCGCCGCTTGGTGTAGAGCATCCGCATGCCGAACCCTGCACCTCTCCGGGCTATGGCCTGTCCGATCCGCCCGAGGCCCACGATGCCCAGGGTGGATCCGGCGATGTCCCGGCCCACCAGCGCCAACGGGTCCCACTCCCCCCAACGGCCCTCCACCACCTCCTCGAAACCCTCCCTGAACCGGCGAGCCGCCGCGATCAGCAGCCCGAACGCGGTGTCGGCGGTGGTCTCGGTCAGGACGTCGGGGGTGTAACCGACCGGGATGCCCCGAGCCGTACATGCGGCCAGGTCGATGTTGTCCACGCCCACCGCCATCTGGCTGATGGCTTCGAGCCGGCCGGCGGCTTCCAGCAACTCCTCGTCGATGCGTTCGGTGAGCATGCAGTACAGGCCGTCGGCATCAGGCGCCCTCGCCAGCAGTTCGGCGCGCGGGATGGCTCGGTTCTCGGGAAACAACCACACCTCGGCCACCGCCCGGAGCATCTCCACGACCGCCCCGGGTGGCCGTCGGGTGACCACCACCTGCGCCCGGGTCATGCCCCCGACCACCCGGTCCCGGCGCTCGCGCCCCGTCCCGACCGCACCGGAGGGCTCAGTCCTCGTAGAGGTCCTCGATCTGGCGGGAGTAGCGCTCCAGTACCACCCGGCGCTTCATCTTGAGCGACGGGGTGAGCTCGCCGGACTCGGCCGACCACTTCTCCGACACCACGGTCCACTTGCGAGCCTGCTCCACCCGGGAGACCCGGGCGTTGGCCGACTCCACCACCCGGTCAACTTCCGCGAGCACCTTCGAATGGCGGGTGAACTCGTCGAAGCTGCCGTACTCCACGCCCTGGCTCTCGGCCCATCCCTCCGCCAGGTCGGGGTCGAGGGCCACCAGGAGGGTCAGGTAGCGGCGACCGTCGCCCACCACGCAGGCCTGGGAGACCAGGGCATGCTCGTTGATGAGGTTCTCCAGCCGGGCCGGGGCCACGTTCTTGCCCCCGGCGGTGATGATGATCTCCTTCTTGCGCCCGATGATGCTGAGGTAGCCGTGGTCATCCAGCCGTCCCAGGTCGCCGGTGCGCAACCATCCGTCCTCGCCGTACGTGGCGGCGGTCGTGTCCGGGTCGCGGTAGTAACCCTCGGTGATGAGCCCGCCGCGCAACATGATCTCATCGTCATCGGCGATGGACAGCTCCACCCCCGGCATGGCCCGGCCCACGGTCCCGATCCGGTTGGCCCCCGGGACGTTGGAAGTGCCGGGACCGGAGGACTCGGTCATCCCGTACAGCTCGAAGACCGGTAGGCCGATACCCCGGAAGAAGAGCAACAGATCCGGCGAGATCGGCGCCGCGGCCGAGATGGCCAGCTTCAGCGCGTCCATACCGAGACCGGTCCGGAACTTCTTGGAGAACAGGATGCGATCGAACAGTCCGAGCTTCAGGCGGTCGACCAGCCCGAGGTGGCGGCCCTCCTGCTCGGCCCGTTGCCCCTCGATCGCCAACTCGATGGCGCCGAGCGCCAGGGCCCGCCGCCGGGCGTTGGGCTCGGCGTTGACCCGCGCCATCAGGCCGGCATGGAACTTCTCCCAGACCCGGGGCACGGCGAAGAAGACGTGCGGGCGGGTCTCCTGGACCGCCGCCGCCACTTCGGTCAGATCGGGGATGTAGCGGACGGTTCCGACCCAATACAGGCTGACGTAGTGGCTGGCCATGCGCTCGCCGATGTGCGCCAGCGGCAGGTAGGAGACGAGCCGCAAGTGATCGGGCAGGGGGTAGGTGCGGGCGACGCACTCCAGGGTCCACAGCACGTTGCGATGGCTGATCATCACCCCCTTGGGCACTCCGGTCGTGCCGGACGTGTAGATCAAGGTGGCCAGGTCGTCCTGCGCCACCGCCACCGACGACCGATCGACCAGCTCCGGATCGCCCGCCAGTGCCTCCCGGCCCGCCGACCGGAGATCCTCCCAGGACATGATCCGCTCATCGTCACCGTCCTCGGGCGGCTCCATGACGACGATGTGGGTCAGGTTGGGCAGGTCCCCCCGGATTCCCTGCCAACGCTCCAGGTAGTCGGCGTTCTCCAGCACCGCCACCCGGGCGGAGCAGTGACCTGCGATGTACTGGATCTGCTCGGAAGCCAGGGTGTTGTACAGCGACACCGGAACGGCGCCCGCATGAACGATCCCGAGGTCGGCGATCACGTGCTCGGGCCGGTTGCCGGCCATGATGGCGACGAAGTTCCCGGCCTCGACTCCGAGGGTGCGCAACCCGGCCGCCACCTCCACCACCTGGCCCCGATACTCGGACCAGGTCAGCGTTCGGGTCTCCTCGCCGGCGTTCCACCGGATGGCCGGATGGTCACCGAACCGCTCGGCGTTCCGGCCGAGCAATCCGACCAAGGTCATGTCGCCGATAGCTGCCCCTATGGCCTGGCGTTCGTGTTCGACTCCGGTGTTCATCGCTGCCCTCCCCTGGGGAAATACCCGCCGTCGCGATGTTAACCCGACCCGGGAGAGGACACGGGTAGCTGGAGGACCGTTTCAGGAGACCGGCAGTCCCCACCACGGCACCTGGAATACCCACCAGGCAGGCAACGGTCACACGCTTCCTGCCTGTATCCTGTATCCGGTCACGCGCGGGGATGGTCGTGGAACAGGTTTCGTTCACCCGGATGGAAGACGGCACGCAGGAGGAGTACGAACTCCTCGAGAGGATGGAACACCAACTCCATACCGACTACGTCGACCGCCTTCTCGAGTGGGTCCAATGGAACGAGGGAGACACCGGCTACCGGGTCAGCCGCTTCGAGCACTCCCTCCAGTCGGCCAGCCGCGCCTACCGGGACGGTAAGGACGAGGAGTTCGTGGTGTGCTGCCTGTTCCATGACATAGGCGATCTCGTCTCCCCCTACAACCACAGCCAGGTGGCGGCCGACATGCTGCGTCCTTACATATCAGAGAAGAACTACTGGATCATCAGGCACCACGGCCTCTTCCAGGGCTACTACTACTTCCACTACTTCGGTGGGGATCGCAACGCCCGCGACAGGTACAAGGATCACCCGTGGTACGACGACACGGTGGAGTTCTGCGCCCGTTACGACCAGAACTGCTTCGACCCCGACTACGAGTCCCTGCCGCTGGAGTTCTTCGAACCGATGGCGCGACGGGTGATCGCGACCCGCCGGCACGACACCCCCTGAGCTAGTTGCTAGTTACTAGTTGCTAGTGCTGGTTATTATTTGTTCAGAGCGGCCTTCTACTGGAGGGCGATCGAGACTCGCTCGGCGGCCTCGGTCACGCGGGCGGCGATGGCGTCCCGGTCGGCCGAGCCAGGGAAACGGTATGACGGGCCGTGGACGTGGATCGCTCCGAGCACCCTCATCTGGCAGTCGTAGACGGGGGAGGCAACCGAGCTCATCCCCTCGACGAACTCGTCCACGACCCAGGCGTGGCGCTTGGTCCGGATCGACTTCAGGCGTTTCCGAATCAGGCGGGGGTCTGTCACCGTATAGCGGGTGTAGGACTCGGGGCTGGCGGCGATGTAGCTATCCAGCTGTTCGGACGGCCAGTGGGCCAGGATCACCAGGCCGGACGAGACCACGTGCATGGGTAGAAGGGTGCCGGTCCAGTCCCTGACCACGATGTTGTTGAGGGCATCCTCCTGGGCGATGTAGTGAACCCGGTTGCCGTCCGGCACCGCCAGCCCGGCGTCCTCCCCCAGACCGTCGGCCAGCGCCTTCAGGTGGGGACGGGAACGGGCCACCAGTTCGGCTGAGCGGCTCCTGCCGGCCGAGAGACCGGCCAGGCGGGGACCGATCCGGTAGGTGGAACCGGGCGAGACACGCTCCACGGCGTCCAACTCCACCAGGGTCTTGACCAGCCGGGCCACGGTGCTCTTGGGCATTCCGACCCGCTCGGCCAACTGGGTGATTCCCAGGTCGGAAGTCGAGATGACGTCCAGAATGGCGAAGGCCCGGTCGATTGATTGCACCCTGCCCATTTGCCGGATCTCCCCAATGTCTGACGTACCACCCCGCGTGGGGAACGTACCACATCGTGGACCGCGACCGCATCGAGGAACACCGGCACGTTTCCCGGTCCGGGCTGATCGGGAGGGAATCCCATTGGCGAGAGCCTTGGTCGCGAGCACCTCGGTTAACCTCGCCTCCCGCGCCGGTTGTTTGGCCGGTCCTGATCGCCCTGAATCCCCGATTCTTCATGGATCGGGGGTTTGAACGGTGAATGGCGCGCCTGTTTCCGGACTCCGGACCTGGGGTGTGGCTATTCGGTCGTTTGACTCGGCCTGGCGTGCCTTCACCTGGCCGGGGTTGGGGCGGCAGGAATAAACTCATGAAGTTGACGCGCCCAATGTGCGTCGGTGCGACTGGAAACATGAAGAATCAGGGCTAAGGAGGCATCCATGGCCACCCCCCACATTTCAGCTCAGGATGACGCGTTTGCCCGCACGATCCTGCTGCCCGGCGACCCGCTCCGGGCCCGCTACATCGCGGAGACGTTCCTCGAGGACGTCACCGAGGTGACCGCCGTTCGCAACATGCTCGGGTTCACCGGCACCTACAAGGGCAATCCCGTGTCCACCATGGGCACCGGCATGGGGATGCCGTCAGCGTCGATCTACCTCACCGAGCTGACCCGCTTCTACGGGGTGAGGCGGCTGTTCCGGGTGGGAAGCTGCGGCGGGATATCCACCGACGTGAAGATGCGAGACGTCATCCTGGCGATCGGCGCCGGCACCGACTCGGGCATCAACCGGACCCGTTACAACGGCTGGGACTACGCGGCCACCGCCAGCTTCCCCCTTCTGCGGGCTGCCTCCGATGCCGCCGACGGCATGGGTATCGACACCCACGTGGGGAACCTCCACTCCTCCGACCTGTTCTACAACAGCTACAACGACGCCTTGGCGATCTGGCAACGGATGGGGGTGCTGGCGGTGGAGATGGAGGCGGCGGCGCTCTACGCCATCGCGGCCGAAGAAGGAGCCCAGGCACTCGCCATCGTCACCGTGTCGGACCACCTCGTGACCGAGGAACAGACCTCCTCGGCCGAGCGGGAGCGCACCTTCGACCAGATGGTGAGGATCGCGCTCGAGGCAAACCACAACCTGGAACAGGCCTGAACGAGCCTTCTCAGCCCTCCACGCCGGGCCGGACGCCGGCTCGGCCCCCGGGAAGTGTCGGAAGAGTCAGGCGCCCCAGCGCGTCACCATCACGAGGATGGCGAAAGCCAGCACGGCCGTATCCACCCAGCCCACCAGGCTGGAGCGACGCGACATCGTTGCGGCCTGCTCATGGTCGGCCCGCTCGTACGCGGCCGCGATCCGTCTCCCGTTCGGACCTATGACGGTCATCGCCAGCACCGCGCCGATCACGACGGCCAGAATCCCGACCACCACGAACGGGTCGGTCATGCTGTAGAGGCGGTCCGACAACCCGACGAGGCCGAAGCCGGTTACGAACACCACGATCGACGCCGGGGTGTGGATCACCCGTCCCATGGAGACGGTGACGCGGTGCCAGGCGGCAGCGGCGGCGGCGTCCACCCTGGTCATCGGGCCGCGAGCGAAGGCCCGCACCAGATTGGAGCCGAACCAGGCCGCCGCGCCCAGGACATGCAGGAATTCCATCAACTCGTACATCGGGCTCCCTTCCACGCAGGCCATGCCAGGCTAGTGCGGTGTGGCGTCGGCAGCGACGCGACACCGATGGCATCCAGAGCACACCAGGTTTCTTGGCACACAGACCACCGGGTCCTTCTCGTCCCGATCATCTTGGAGTCGGCAAGGAGCGCGAGCGGCCTCGGAGCCCCCGCCGGCGGCCGGTAATGCGATGCCTTTATGCGAGGCGTAGAGCCGCCCCTGCACCGCGGTAAGGTCGCCCTGCCGCCCCGTGGTACGGTGGCGGTGGACACCCTGCACGGCAGGCCCTCCCGGCACGGGCGCGGCCTCGGGAGGATCGAGGAGGTATCGGGGTGCAAGACCCTGGGTGAGACACTATCCTACCGTTCGGGTGCCCCGGGGCCGCAGTCATCGGCGTTCCTCTGATCAGGAGGCGAATTGACGTTGAATCCTCCGTCGGCGACTCGAACCAACACCCTCAAATCGCGTACCAGTGGCAAAAGTCGATAGAGTGGAGAATTCGGGCAACTGATGCGTTCCGATACCTGCTAGGCAGCGTCGACACCAACGATCCAGGAAAGGGAAACCATGGAAATCAACACCGAACGGACCGACGGGGTGCTCGTGATCAATGCCGAGGGCCGCATTGACGGATCGAACTCCGCCCAGTTCCTGGAGTCCATTCAGGCGGTGGTCAGCGACGACGACAACGGGGTCGTTCTTGATTTCGGCGGCATCAACTACATCAGCAGTGCCGGCCTGCGGGTAATCCTGCTACTCGCCAAGGAGCTCCGTCAGAAGCAGACCGGGTTCGGGGTGTGCTCGCTCTCCAGTTCCGTCAAGGAGATCTTCACCATAAGCGGGTTCGACCAGATCATCGCCATTTTCGACTCCGGAGCCGATGCTGTCAGCTCGCTCAAGTAGGAAACGGGCGAACCCTGTTTCGGTGACTGTAATACCCGGCTATCCGCCCCTCCCCGGATAGCGAGCATCATCGAGGTCGAGTCATGGCATCGGAAAAGCAATCCCGCCGGTCCGGCAGTGAAAGCCCGGAGACGAGCCACAATTACCCGTACAAGATACTGGTCGTCGACGACGAGCCGGACCTGCAACCCCTCATCCTCCAGCGGATGCGCCGTCCGATCCGCTCCGGCAAGTACACGTTCGAATTCGCGCAGAACGGCATCGAGGCCCTCGAGAAACTGAACGCGCAACCCGACATCGACATGGTGGTGTCGGACATCAACATGCCCCAGATGGACGGCCTGACGTTGCTGGAACAGATACCGAGCGTCAATCCGAACATTCGTTCCGTGATCATCTCCGCCTACGGCGACATGCAGAACATCCGCACCGCCATGAACCGCGGCGCCTTCGACTTCGTTACCAAGCCCCTCGACTTCAAGGACCTGCGCCACACCATTGCGAGAACCCTCCGCAACCTGGTGGAGTGGCGGGAGGCTCTGGCTTCCCGCGACCAGCTGGTCGTGCTCCAGAACGAACTGGACGTGGCCAGCAAGATCCAGCAGTCCATCCTGCCGACCGAGTTCCCGCAGCACGAAAGGTACGGGATTCACGCCAGCATGGAACCCGCCCGCAACGTCGGCGGAGACTTCTACGACATCCTCATGCTGGAGCGAGACCACATCGGACTCGCCATCGCCGACGTGTCCGACAAGGGCGTGCCCGCGTCGCTCTTCATGATGTCGAGTCGGACCCTCCTCAAGGGAACTGCTATCGGGTTGCCACAGCCCGGAATGGTCCTGTCCGATGTCAACGACCTCCTGACCGAGGAGAACGAGACGGCCATGTTCGTGACGGTCTTCTACGCGGTGTACTCACCGATGACCGGCGAAGTGATCTACGCGAACGGCGGCCACAACCCTCCCCTGCTCATCCACGCCGATGGGAGCTCGGAGTTCGTTCCTCGGGTCGGGGGGATCGCCCTGGGGATCCTCCAAGGGGCGCCCTTCGCGCAGGGAACCCTCACCTTGCAACCGGGCGACACGCTCCTGCTGTACACCGACGGTGTCACCGAGGCCATGAACGCTGACAACGAGGAGTTCGGCGTGGAGCGCCTGCAGGCGATCTTCATGGAAGAGCCGCCCGCATCTGCTCAACACACCAACGAGGCCGTCTTCCGATCCGTGCACTCCTTCGCCGGTGGCACGCCCCAATCGGACGACATCACCTGCCTGACCATCTCCAGGATCCCGAGGTAGCGATGGCTTCGCGCTCGCTGGCGTTGGACTTCGAGCAGGGTACGCAGGAGACCAACGCGGAGATGCTCGAGAGTATCTCCGCTCAGATCGAAGGCATAGGGGGAGAGGACGAGTGGTCCCCCAGGTTGCTCTACCTGGTCCAGCTATGCCTGGAGGAGCTGGCGCTCAACGCGATGACCTACGGTCGGCAGCAGGGCTTGTCCGAGTTCCAGGTATCGATCACGCCCGGTATCGAGGAGATAGTGATCGAGCTGCATGACAACGGCGCTGCTTTCGACCCGACCAAGGACGCGCCGATCCCCGACCCCGACGCGGACATGGATGATCGACCGATAGGCGGTCTGGGAATCTTCCTCATCCGGGAGATGGTGGACGACCTTGCGTATCGAAGGGAAGAGGGTTGGAATCATCTGACCATCACCATAAGGCGCGCCCAATAGGGCGTTCCGACCGGTTAGGGGACCGGAGCCGCTGGTCACGGACTCTTCGGGCTATCGGTTCAGGCATTCTCGTCCTAGCAGTGGCCGCTTGCGGGTCGCAGCCGGCAGGCGAAGGCCCCCAAGACACCGATCCCACCACCACCTCCTCCGCAACCACGGCCGCCTCGGGCCATACCACCCCGGGTGTGGACGACCAGCGGGTCCTGTTCGGCCAGTCGGCTGCCCTCAGCGGCCCGGCCCAGGAACTGGGGCTGGAGATGAGCCTGGGGATCAACGCCGCCTTCCACGAGGTGAACGCGAACGGCGGGGTGGCTGGTCGCCGCCTCGAACTGATCAGCCTCGACGACACGTACGAACCGGAACTGGCCATCGCCAACACCCTCCAGCTCATCGAGGACGAGCAGGTATTCGCCCTGATAGGCGAGGTGGGAACCCCGACATCACGATCAGCCACGCCGGTGGCAGCCGAAGCGGATGTCCCCTTCGTAGCGCCCTTCACCGGAGCTGCTTTCCTCCGGTCCGAGAGTTGGACCAATATCGTCAACCTCAGGGCGTCCTACGCCCAGGAGACCGAGGAGATGGTGGCCCGCCTCACCCAGGACCTGGAGATCGATCGCATAGCGATCATGTACCAGGACGACTCGTTCGGCCGGACCGGACTGCAGGGCGCCCAGGCCGCACTAGAGCGCCGCGACATGCAGCCCGTGTCGGTGGGGATCTACCCTCGCAACACGACGGCCATCAAGACCGGCCTCATCGACCTCACCCTGGGCAACCCCGACGCGGTCATCGTGGTCGGCGCCTACCAGCCTGTGGCGGCCCTGATCGCCTGGTCCAGACACATCGGCTTCGATCCCATCTTCATCACCATCTCCTTCGTGGGAAGCAACGCCCTGGCGAGAGAGCTAGGCCCGGACGGCCAGGGCGTGTTCGTCACCCAGGTGGTCCCGTTCCCCACGGATACGTCCATACCGGTCGTGGCCTCATACATAGACGCCCTGGCGGCCTACGCCCCGGATGCCTCGCCCAGCTTCGTTTCCCTGGAGGGCTACCTGTCGGGACGGCTGGCCATCTTCGGCCTGGAGGCATGCGGACCCGAGCCGACGCGCGCCTGTTTCCTGGACAGCATCCTGAACGGCGGCGCCATGGACATCGACGGGTTCCCCCTCAACTTCGGCGCAGGTGACAACCAGGGCTCGGACCGCGTCTTCCTCACCTTCATCAACAGCGAAGGCGAGTACGAACCGGCCCAAGAGATCAAGAGGATGTAGCCGTGGCGAACTGGCTCGGTCGTCTCTGGGCGCTCCGCACCCTCATATCCACCCAGATGTACATCGGGATCGGAGCCGTCGTCGCTCTGACCATTGCGGCCAGCTTCGTCGGTTGGGTCTCGTTCAACCGGGTCGGCGCCGCCCAGGCCAGGGTGGAGAGCGAGAGCCTGCCCGAGATGGAGGCGGCGTTCCGGATGGCTGAGTACAGCCGGACCCTCGCCGCGGCAGCTCCCAGGCTGGTAGCCGCCCAGCCGACCGAGGTCGACGCCATATCCGAGGAGATCCGCCAGGCCCAGCAGGGCTTCGAGGATCAGATCCTCCTACTGCAAAGGCTGGCGAGAACCGAAGACCATATCCAGACCTACATCCCCAATGCGCAGGCGGTCTTCTTCCAGTTGCTGTTCAACATCGACCGGATCCAGGGACAGCTCTCCCAGCGTCACGCCCTCGTCCAGCGAGCCGAGGCGTTGAGGTTGCTGATAATCGACCTGCGCTCCCGGCTCGACGACATAATCGTCCCCGCCATCGACGACCAGTTGTTCTACCAGCTGACCGGGTTTCGCGATCTGGGCGAGCCGCCGGTCAGCCGGACCCTCTACCTGTCGGAGACCGAGTTCAACCGCTACCGCCACCTCGCGTCGCTCAAGTCGGAGGCCACGCTGGCGACCCAGCTGCTATCCAGCGGCCTGAGCGTCTCGGACGCGGCCTACATCGAACCCCTCCAGGAGAGCTTCGAATCCACCTCCGGGCGCCTGGCGATCAGCCTGGGCGCCATTGAGGGAACCGATCTGCATGCCTCGCTCACCCCCCTCTTCGATCAGCTGCTCAGTACGGCTACGACCCAGGGGGACGGCTTCGACCTCCTGATCGAGAAGCTCAGGCTGGAGGAGAGCCAGGACGCCCTGTTGCTCCACACGACCGAATTGGCCGCACAGTTGACGACGGAGGTCGATGGCCTGGTCACGTCCGCAAACCAGGCGGCCGACGCGGCCAACCAGGCATCCGACAACGCCATCAACACCGGCCGCGCCCTGCTGGTGACGATCAGCATCCTCGGCGTGCTCGCAGCCTTCGCCATCAGCTACGGCTTCGTCGGCCGGGTCCTGCTCCGCCGGATCCACATACTGTCGGCTCGCATGCGGCAGATGGCCGACGGGGACCTCGAAGGCGAGGTCAACATCAAGGGCCGGGACGAGGTGGCCGACATGGCCGCCGCCCTGGAGGTCTTCCGCCGCCACGCGCTCGAGGTTCAGCGCCTGAACCTGGTCGAGAAGATGGCCGCCGAGCTGGTCGAGAAGAACAGCCAGTTGGAGGAGGTCCTCTCCGAGCTGGAGCGGGCCCAGGACCAGATCGTGATGCAGGAGAAGCTGGCGGCGCTCGGTGAGGTCACCGCCGGGGTGGCCCACGAGATCCGCAACCCGCTGAACTTCGTGAAGAACTTCTCGGAGGCTTCCGAGGAACTGCTGGAGGAACTCGAGGAGATCCTCGAGGAGGACGACCTGGACGAGGACGAGATAGCCGAGATCGTCGAGGACCTGACCGACAACCTCGAACGGATCCGCCGGCACAGCGAGCGGGCCAACCGGATCGTGCAGGACATGCTGATGATGGGCCGGGGTGGTGGCGAGTGGCAGACCGTCGATCTCAACACCGTCTTCAACGAGCACGCCCAACTGGCCTACCACAGCGCCCGGGCTGTGGATCCCGACTTCCAGCTGACCATCGAGCGCGACTTCGATCCCGACGTGGGCGACATGGAGGCCATCCCGCAGGACTTGGGCCGGGTGTTCCTCAACATGGTCGGCAACTCCTGCCAGGCCGTCGACTTCAAGCGGGTGTCGATCCAGGAGACGCCCCGCGACGGCACGCCCTACATGCCCACCGTCTGGCTGAAGACCAAACGGGTCGGCGACCGGGCTCAGGTCATCATCCGCGACAACGGGGACGGCATCCCTGAGGACGTGATCGACAAGATCTTCAATCCCTTCTTCACCACCAAGCCCACCGACAAGGGCACCGGCCTGGGTCTGGCGCTCTCGAGCGACATCGTCCGGACGCACGGCGGAGCCATCTCGGTCGAGTCGGAGGAGGGAGAGTTCACGCAGATGACGGTCGACCTACCACTCAGACGGCCCGAGGGAGCGTCCGAAGCCGATCAGGCGTACGCGGACCGGTTGATCGACGAGGATGACGATGACGACGAGGATGACGACTACGAGGACGGGTGAGAGCCCTCGTTCAGTGGTCCATCGCCCGGATCATGCCGAGAAAACCGCCGCCGAAAACGCCGAACAGGACACCCGGCAGCAAGGCGGTAGCCACCGAGGTCTGCCAGCTCTGACCGGTCATCAACCAGACGGCGACGGTCATGAAGACGATCATCAGGGGTAGACCGACGATGGAGCCCTTCATGATGGCCATACCGAAGGCCAGATCGCTACCGGCATCGTGCGATCCGTCGCCTTCCCGAACCTGATCCGAACTGTGATCCGCCATCTTCACCTCTCGACCCCGCAAGAACAGGCAACCCAGACGGGACCGGCCACGTTACCGCAGCCCGCCCGCAATCCCGACTCTAGTGGTCTGTCCAGCCTTCCCGGGTCTGCCCAGGAAGTCGCCTCCTGCATGAACGTCGACCTCCCCATCAAGGTGACCCCACGTTGAAGTCGGAGGCTCAGGCCGTGGTGATCGGCGGCGGCGTGGTCGGCTGCTCCGTCCTCTACCACCTCACCAAGGCGGGCTGGACCGACGTGATGCTGGTCGAGCGTCTCGAGCTGGCCGCCGGATCGTCATGGCATGCGGCAGGAGGCATACACACGCACAACGGGAGCGTCGACCTAGCCGCCCTCCAGCGGTACACCGTCGAGCTGTATCCCGAGGTCGAGAGGATTTCCGGGCAGGACTGCGGTCTCCACTTGACCGGCGGTCTGCAGCTGGCCGACTCCCCCGCGTGGATGGACTGGCTGAGGACGGTGCACGCCAGGGGCCGGTACCTGGGGATGGAGACCGAGCTCATCTCCGTCCGGGAAGCGGCCGAGATCTTCCCGCTGATGGACCCGGCGCTCTTCGTGGGAGCCATGTGGGACCGGCACGAGGGCCATGTGGACCCGTCGGGGGTCGTGCGGGCCTACGCCGGGGCCGCGGAGGTGGGCGGCGCCACCGTGGTTCGCAACACGATGGTCGAAGCCCTATCGCAGCGTGCGGACGGCACCTGGGACGTCCGTACCAGCCGGGGAGACATCCACACCGAGCACGTGGTCAACGCGGGCGGGCTCTGGGGTCGCGAAGTAGGGCGGATGGTCGGCCTGGAACTGCCGCTGCTGGCCATGGCCCACCAGTACATCGTCACCGAACCCGTGCCCGCAGTCGCCGAGCACCGCGAGGCCACGGGGAAGGAGCTGCCCACCGTGGTCGACTTCGGCGGTGAGATCTACATGAGGGAGGAGTCCGGCGGCATCCTGTTGGGCACCTACGAACAGGATCACAAGCCGTGGTCCCCCCGGGCAACGCCGTGGAGCTTCGGAAGCGAGTTGTTACCACCGGAGATCGATCGGATCGCCCCCGAGCTCGAAGCGGGATTCACCCACTACCCCGCCCTGGCCGACGCCGGAATACGGAACATCGTGCACGGTCCGTTCGTCTTCTCCCCCGACGGCAACCCGTGTATCGGTCCGGTCAAGGGGATACGCAACCTCTGGCTGGCGGTGGGGGTCATGGCAGGCTTCTGCCAGGCCGGCGGAGTAGGCCTGGCCCTGGCCAACTGGATGGCAGAGGGGGATCCCGGGCTCGACGTGTGGGCGATGGACGCCGCCCGCTTCGGCGACTGGGCCACCATCGAGTACACGAACGCCAAGGTGCGCGAGAACTACTCGAGGCGGTTCAAGATCACCTTCCCGAACGAGGAACTGCCCGCAGCCCGGCCGCTCCACACCACCCCTCTCTACGACCGGTACACGCAGGCAAGTGCCGTGTGGGGCGCCGCGTTCGGACTCGAAGTGCCTCTGTGGTTCCAGGATCGCGGTAGGGAGCCCGTCGAGGAGGTTACGTTCCGTCGTTCCAACGCCTTCCCGGTGGTCGCCGCGGAGTGCGCCGCGGTCCGTGGCGGGGTGGGCATGATCGAGATTTCGGGGTTTGCCAAGTACCGGGTCAAGGGTCGGGATGCCGTGTCATGGCTCGACCGGATCCTCGCCAACAACGTCCCGCCGCCCGGCCGCATCACCCTCAGCCCGATGCTGAACCACCAGGGCAAGCTGATCGGCGACTTCACCGTTGCCAACCTCGGGAACCACTACATCGTGTTCGGCTCGGGTCCCGCCGAGGACTACCACATGCGCTGGTTCCTCTCCCGGATTCCCCCCGACTGCCGGGTAGAGGTCGCGCCGCTCGGACGGACGATGGTCGGACTGTCGATCGCCGGCCCGGCCTCGCGCCACGTGCTGGCGGCGGTCGCGGACCAGGACGTCGGCCCCGACGTCCTCCGCTTCATGGACATCAAGGCCATGGACCTCGGGATGGTCCCGGCGCTGGTCGGCAGGCTCACCTACACCGGAGACCTCGGATACGAGATCTGGGTGGGGCCGGAGCACCTCGTGGCCCTGTACGAGGTGCTGCTCGACGCCGGACGGGAACACGGGATCCGTGACTTCGGTCTCCGGGCCCTCGACTCGTTAAGGCTGGAGAAGGGATTCGGTTCCTGGGCCCGGGAGTACCGGCCGGTCTACGGCCCGGCGGAAGCGGGCCTGTCACGGTTCGTAGCCCTCGACAAGGGAGAATTCGTAGGGGATGAGGCCGCCCGGCGGGAGCGGGAGAGAGGTCCGGAGCGGCGGTTGGTCACGATGGTCGTCGACGCGGCCGATGCCGACGCAGTGGGTGACGAGCCGGTCTGGCATGGCGGCGAGGTGGTGGGCTGGGTGACATCGGGGGGCTACGCCCACACGGTGGGCTGCTCGGTCGCCCTCGGGTACGTACCGTCCGAGTTGGCCGAACCCGGGCAGCGCTTCGAGATCGAGATCCTCGGGAAACGGCGCAAGGCCACCCTGCAGCCCGCTCCCCTGTTCGATCCGCAAGGGGTCCGGATGCGTAGCTAGCCCCGTCTCAAACCAAGATAAATACCCGTTGGCGGATACTTTCAATGACAGAGTATGTGCTACACTTGTTCGCAAGGCTGCGGGAAACGGCGGCGGGCAGCGGAGTCGAACCGCAGCCAGGAGGTGTCTCTCCTCGGCTCCGAGTGTGTGAAGCCCGGTCCTGTACCAACAGGCAATACCCGCCAAGTTGTGGTGGCGGGCGATGACTTCGGTTGTCGCCCCTACCATTCGATAGTTTATCCTAAGCATCGCCACCCGGCTATACCCGTGGGTGCGACAGCCACCACCCACCGAGTTGGAGGTCGGGCCGGCGGCGGTTCGGCGGGATACGCCCATCTACCTCAGAGGAACCGGGCCAGACGCTCTATTCCCGGGCGAATCGCCTCCCGATCGATGGCGGCGAACCCGAGTTGGAAGTAGCGAGCAGGACGGTCCGGGCCCAGGAAGCAGGATCGGCCCGGTTCGATCACCACCCCGTCATCCAGGGCCCGATCGGCGAGGGCGGCTGCGTCCAGATCCTCCGGTCCGGCCACCCACAGGCTCATCCCGCCGTCGGTGCCCCGAACCGGCCACGGAAAGAGGTCGTCCACCGCCTCGTTGATGGCCTGCCACTTGGACCTGAGCACCCGGCGGTGCCTTCTGATCACCCTCCCGTAATCGCCGACCTCCATCATCAGGGCGGTGGTGCGCTGGATGATCCCCGGAGGGTGCCTGAGCATGTGATGTCGCAGCCGGCGCAGATGGTCGATCAGGACGGGATCGGCCACCACGAATCCGAGTCTCAGCCCGGGGGCCAGGAACTTGGAGAAACTCCCGACGTAGACGACCCGCCCCGTCGTGTCCAGGGCTTTGAGGGCCGGCGGGGGCCGTCGGGAGTAGCAGTACTCCGAGTCGTAGTCGTCCTCCACGATCAGCGCGCCGTCCCGGGCAGCCTGGGCCAGCAGCTTTCGCCGACGGCCGATCGTCATCGTCACGTTGGTAGGGAATTGGCGGCCCGGGGTGACGAACACCATGTCCAGCCCCGACAGACCATGCGGAGCGGTCACGCCGAAGGCGTCGACCGGCAACGGCACCAGCTTCGCCTCCTGCTTGAGGAACATCCTCCGGGCGTCGGGATAGCCGGGATCCTCGATGCCCACCGTGGATCCGGCTCCGATCAGTGCCTCCGCGACCAGATGGAGCCCGTGCTGGGTTCCCAGCGTCACCAGAATCTGGTCCGGCGTGGCCTGGATGCCCCTACCGGGAAGGATGATGTGCCGGATCTGCTCTACGAGGAGCGGGTCATCCTGGTCGTCCAGGTTGTGGAGGCTGGTGCCTCGGTGTTCCTCGCGCAGCGCCGTGCGCATGGCCTTGGTCCACGAACCGATCGGGAACCCCTCCGGACCGGGACCCACCACGAACGGATACGGGTAGGAGCGCCAATCGGCCGGCCGGGTCCGTTCGGCATCGCCTTCGGCCGGGGCGCCCAACCTCTCATCCCAACGGACCCGGGGCGGAGTGGATGATCCATCCCTCTCCGGCCCACCGGCCGCGCCGTCACCGAGCCCCTCGTTCACCACATAACCGACCCGTTCGATCGGCTCGACGAACCCCTCCACGGCCAACTCCCGGTAGGCCCGGTTCACGGTGTTGCGGGAGACGTCCAGGTGGTCCGCCAGGACCCGGGACGAGGGGAGCATCTCACCCCCATGGAGCTCCCCCTGCTCGATCGCCCTGGTCAGCCCGTCCTTGAGACGGCGATAGCGCGGCTTATCCGTCTCGTCGCTCAGGGAGTCGGACAGGCGGGCCACCGTCGCGTAATGCTGCTCAGACGTCATCATCAACCGCCCCGACAATCGGCTTTCTCACTCTACCCAGGCCCGGCGGACGGGTAGACTTGGGACATGACTAGCTCGCCTGATCTCAGCCACCTCCTGCCGCACTTCACCAGCGCCAAGTACTGGCGCTCCGGCGCCGCCCCCGTGTTCGCCCGCGGTGAGGGCTGTTACCTCTGGGATCACGCCGGCAACAGGTACCTGGATACGCTGGCCGGGCTGTTCGTCGTCCAGATAGGGCACGGGAGGACTGACATAGCGAAGGCGATGAGCGAGCAGGCCGAGCAGCTTGCCTTCTTCCCCTCCTGGTCGGCCACCACACCTGTCACGCTCGAGGCCGCCTTGTTGATAACCGACCTGGCGCCGGGTGACCTCGACGCGGTCTTCTTCGTCAGCTCGGGCTCCGAGGCCAACGAATCAGCCATCAAGTTCGCCCGCCAGTACCAACAGGCCGCCGGCCGGCCTACCAAGACCGGCGTCATCTCGCGGATCGACTCGTATCACGGCACCAGCATGGGCGCACTCTCGGCCACCGGTCTGAAACCGGTCAGGGAGCCCTTCCTGCCCCTCCTGCCGGGCTTCACCCACGTGCCCAACACCCTCGGCTATTCGGACGGGGTGGAAGCCGCCCGAGTGGTCGAGGAGGAAATCCTGCGCCGGGGAGCGGATCAGGTGGGCATGGTCATCGCCGAACCGGTCCAGAACGGAGGCGGTGCCCTGGTCCCTCCGGCCGGTTACTGGAGGGAGTTACGCCGCATCTGCGACCGTTACGGGGTGCTGCTGGTCGCCGACGAGGTGATCTGCGGGTTCGGACGGCTCGGCGCCTGGTTCGGATCGGAGGTCGTGGACGCAGAGCCCGACATGATCACCTTCGCCAAGGGCGCCACCTCGGGCTACGCGCCGATCGGCGGCGTCCTGGTCCGCCGGCCGCTGGTCGACAAGGTACTGGACTCGACCGCCGGGAGCTTCCTGCACGGCGCCACCTGGGGAGGCCATCCGGTGGTCATGGCTGCCGCCGTCGCCAACATCACCGCCATGCGGGAAGAGAGGGTGATCGAGAACGTCGCCCGCAATGCGCCGCTGTTCGAAGCGCGCCTCCACGACCTCGCGGAGGCCCACGACCAGGTGTTGGATGTCCGGGGTACCGGCTACCTTTACGCGCTTGCTCTCGGGCATAGCCGCAAGGAAGGACGGGATTACTCCGAAGAGGAGACAAAGCGGGCCGTGTACGAGGCTCTCCCCAAGTTGGCCCTTGAAGCCGGCCTGCACCTCCGGGTCGACGACCGGGGCGGCGCCAAGATCATGCTCTCTCCCCCGCTGGTGGCCACCACCACCGAGCTGGACGAGATGATCGCCGGCGTGTCGCAGGTCCTGGTCCAGCTCGCCGCCACCATCTAACGAGTCCGTAAACGTCCGTGGAGGGATCGCGTGAGGATCGGGATACCCACCGAGACCAAGCCGGATGAGCACCGCGTAGCCCTCACGCCGGCCGGCGTCGAAGCCCTGACCGGGTCGGGTCATCAAGTGCTGGTGCAGGAGGGCGCCGGCCTGGGGTCGTACATCTCCGATGACGATTACGCCCGAGCGGGCGCCTCCATCGTCGACGCCGCTACCGATGTCTGGTCCGGGGCCGAGTTGATCGTGAAGGTCAAGGAGCCGCAGGAGGAGGAACTCGCTTACCTGTCCAACGACCAGATCCTGTTCACCTTCCTCCACCTGGCCGCCTATCCGGAGGTCGCCTCGGCGCTGTGTGGGGCACACACCACCTCGGTGGCGTACGAGACGGTGAAGCTCCCCGGCGGCGTCCTGCCCCTGCTGGCGCCGATGTCCCAGATAGCAGGGCGGATGGCCACCCAGGTCGGGGCCCGCTTTCTGGAGAGATCGGGTGGAGGCCGAGGCGTGCTCCTGAGCGGTGTTCCGGGTGTCGAGCCCGCCGAAGTGGTGGTGATCGGCGGCGGCATGGCCGGCGCCAACGCTCTCCGGGTGGCGGTGGGAATGGGCGCCAGAGTCAAGGTCTTCGACCTGAACCCGGCCCGCCTGCGGGAGATCGACGATCTGTATCGAGGCGCGGTGACAACCCTGATCGCCAACCGAGCCGATGTCCGGGCAGCGGTGCTGGAGGCCGACCTGGTCATCGGCGCGGTCCTGTTACCCGGCGCCCGAGCTCCCCGCGTGCTGACCGCCGAGGACGTGCGGGACATGAAGCCGGGCTCCGTGGTGGTCGACATCGCCATCGACCAGGGGGGCTGCTTCGAGACCTCGCGGGAGACCAGGCACTCCGACCCCACCTACATGATCGACGAGGTGGTGCACTACGCAGTCGGTAACATCCCCGGCGCCGTGCCCCGCACCGCCACCTTCGCCCTGGCCGCCTCCACCATTCCCTACGTCCGGTTGCTGGCCGATCATGGCGTCGACGCCGCCATCGAGCAGCGCCCGGAGCTGGGGGAGGGCCTCAACACCAGGGGCGGCTTCATCACCAACGAGACGGTAAGGGCCGCGCTCGGTGGGTGAACACGAGGGCCGATGACGGATCCCGGCCACTCCACGGTCACGCCCGCGCCTGGCGGCCCGTCCGGCGGACCCCTTCCCGACCGGGCCCAGGTGGTGGTGGTCGGCGGCGGGATCGTCGGGTGCGCGATCGCCTACCACCTGGCCAGGCGGGGCATCACCGACGTGCTGCTCCTGGAGCAGAACACCCTGACCGGGGGCACCACCTGGCACGCGGCCGGGCTGGTGAGCCAGCTCAAGTCCAGCCACAGCCTGACGAGACTGGCGACGTATACCGCCCGCCTCTTCGAAGAGTTGGAGGACGAGACCGGGCAGTCCACCGGCTACCGCACCACCGGATCGATCTCGGTGGCCTCGGACGAGGAGCGGTGGGAGGAGATCCTGCGCGGCATGTCGATGGCCAGAACGGCCGGTGTGGAAATGGAGGTCATCGACCCCGAGCGGGCGCGCGAGATGTGGCCGCTGCTCCGCATCGACGACCTGGTGGGCACGGTCTACATACCCGGGGACGGCCAGACGAGCCCGGTCGACACCACGATGGCCCTCGCCAAGGGCGCCAGGGACCGGGGCGTCACGATCCGCGAGGGAATCGCGGTGGAGCGGGTGCGGGTGGAGAACGAGGCGGCGGTCGGGGTCGAGACCGAGGCAGGCTACGTGGAGGCGGAGACCGTGGTCCTAGCCTGTGGTATCTGGACCCGCCAGCTGGCGGCATCCGCGGGAGTGAACGTGCCGCTCCATCCGTGCGAGCACTTCTACGTGGTGACCGAACCGCTTGACGGGATGCTGCCGGGGATGCCGACCCTGCGCGACCCGACCAACTACACCTACTTCAAGGAGGAGACCGGCAAGCTGATGGCCGGCTTCTTCGAGCCGAGGGCCAAGACCTGGAAGTACGAGGTTCCCAGGGACTTCTCCTTCGGCACCCTCGGCGAGGACTGGGACCACGTCGGGCCGATCTTCGAGAGGTCCATCCACCGCATCCCCGCCCTCGCCGAGTGCGGCATCCAGCTCTTCCTCAACGGACCCGAGGCCTTCACACCCGACGGCGTCTACTACCTGGGTGAGTCCCCGGAAGTTGACGGCCTCTACGTGGCCGCCGGCTTCAACTCGGTCGGCATCCAGTCGGCGGGAGGGGCGGGCTGGGTGCTGGCGGACTGGATAGCGGAGCAGCGCCCGCCGATGGACCTGTCGGCGGTCGACCTCCGCCGGGCCTTCCCCTTCCAGGGGGAGAAGACCTACCTGGAGGACCGCATCTCGGAGAGCCTCGGGCTGCTGTACGCCATGCATTGGCCGTTCCGCCAGTTCGAGTCGGCCCGCGACGTGTTCCGGTCCGTGCTCCACGACCGCTTGGACGACCTGGGAGCGGTGTTCGGAGAGGTGGCGGGCTGGGAGCGACCCAACTGGTTCGCAACGGGGGACATGGAACGCGAGTACCGGTACTCCTACGGCAAGCAGAACTGGTATCCGGCGTCGGCCGCCGAGTGCGAGGCAACCCGCAAGCGCGTGGCGCTGTACGACCAGTCCTCCTTTGTCAAGTTCCAGGTACGGGGACCGGACGCGCTGGCCGTCCTGAACCACATCGGCGGGGCCGAAGTGGATACGCCGATCGGCAAGGTCGTCTACACGCAGTGGCTCAACGACCGGGGCGGTATCGAGGCCGACCTGACCGTCACCCGCACCGGCCCCGAGGACTTCATGGTGGTGACGGCAGCGGCAGCAGCCAACCGTGACTACCACACCCTGCGCCGAGCCCTGCGGGGCCACGACGCCGATCTGGTCGACATCACGATGGAACTCCCCACCATCGGGGTCATGGGCCCGCGATCCCGCGCCCTGCTGAGCGCCCTGACCGACACCCCCCTCGACAACGCATCCTTCCCGTTCGGATGGTCACGGGAGATGACAGTGGCCGGCATACCGGTGCGCGCTCTGCGGGTCAGCTACGTGGGCGAACTGGGATGGGAACTGTACGTCGCCCGCGAAGCGGCGGTCGACCTGTTCGACGCGGTCATGGAGGCGGGAAGGGCACACGGCATCCACCCCGCCGGCTACCACACCATGAACACCCTTCGCCTGGAATCCGGTTACCGGCACTGGGGCCACGACATCACCGACGAGGACACCCCGCTGGAGGCCGGGCTGGGCTTCGCGGTGGCATGGGACAAGGAAGGCGGCTTCCTGGGACGCCAAACCCTCCTCGCCCAGCGGGCCGCAACCCCGCTGCCGAAACGGCTGGTCCAGTTCAAGCTCGACGACCCGGAGGCCATCGCGTACCACGACGAGCCGATCCGACGCGACGGCCAATTGGTCGGCCGTACCACGTCCGGAATGTACGGCCACACCTTCGGCGCCTGCCTGGCCATGGGCTACGTACTCCACGAGGAGGGCGTGACCCCGGAGTGGATCGAGAGCGGGTCCTGGGACATCGAGCTGGCCGGAACCCGCATCCCCGCCGCCGCCCAACTCCGACCCTTCTACACGGCCCAGACCCGGACATGAGTTTGGATGCTACCGACAAGTGACGAGCCAATCTCGTTGCGAGCGTCAGCAGCACGTCTTACCGATCTTGCTTCACAACTCTATGCGATGTTATCCGGACTCCACAGGGAGAAGGTCGGGCCGGACTATGAACTCCTTCTAGCTCAATTCTGTGTCCACACCGTTCGACAGGTGAAGGCGATCTGTATTCTTGTCGGTAACGATGAAGAACCCTTCTACTCAGAACAGGCCGGTCAATTGATTCGTGGACTAAGCGAGACATGGTCACGAGTTGCTTGGATGATGCAACCAGACAATAGAGACAACCGTATGGACCGAGCTCGAAGAATATACAAAGACAGCACCACTCACTTGCGTAAGACCATTGACTATCAGTCAGACCACGTACCACCAGCCACGATGGAATTAGGTGAACACGTCACAAATCGAGAACGGCGAATCCTCGAATATGAAAGACAAAGTGGGCCAATTAAGGGACTCCCCAAGGCCAGACAGATCTTTGAAGCACTAGCACGACCAGATCGATACATCATCTTTCGTCATGAATCATCTCCAGTCCACGTATCTATTGAATCACTCGGTGCCACCACGAGCTATCTCGACAATCATGATCCCATACTAGGTAGTCCGAACCGGACAGAGCGCCGCGCACAGATTATCCTGAGGGCTCTTGATCTTCTCATAGATACAGCACAGATCATTATCGCAGGGTTAGGATTGGACCTCAAGCAGTGGCAAGACACCGTGGAACCCGTCCAGAACGAACTCTACGAAGGGCTAGTGCCCCTATTTAAACATGATGATGTTACATAGTCTGCTAGATATTCCTACTGTGCCCCGTTTCGAACGGTCCCTCCTCCTATCCGCCGGCAGCAGCAGACCGGTCACCTGTCTCTAGTCTGTCCAGATCCTCGGAGTTCTCCGCTCCGGACTTAGGTCAGAGCGGTGTCCGAGTCCGGATTCATCGTCCGCGGTGGAGGCTTCCCGCGTGTGCGAAGACGTCATCAACGACGCGGGCCTGCCCGCGATTCGATCGCTAGACCGATCAGCCATAATCGTGTCTGTATGACGCCCATGGCAGCACTCTCCACGCGAATCGTGCCGGACCGGCTGACAACCCAGCCGGCCTCGCCGACAGTTCAGCCAGCGGGGTGTGGGTCATCCGGGGGCAGCGAGTTGGGTAGCCCGTTAACGATGCGGACGGTTTGGACGGACACGGCGATCAGTCTGCATAGGTGTTCGATCAGGTTGTAGGGCCGGTCTGCCCAGGTGTACCACCAGTTCGGATCGCGGCTGATCCCGCTCGTTCTGTCACCGGTCGCCCGTAGACGGTCGATGGCCCACCCGAGCGGGGTTTTCCCGTTGACCACATACCCGTGCGCTTCCGGGGGGATACCTTCGATTCGGCACCGGTCGTTGACCACGAGCACACTCAGGTCGTCGGCGAGTTTCCCGTCTTCGCCCGTCATAGGATTAGGCGTGTGCCTTGTTTAGCCCTGACGGGTTGGAGGCAGCCGAGTGGGCGATACCCGACCGGCTCCCGTTCACAGACCCCACCGCCGCCCGGTAGCTCCAACACAGAGGTAAACCGTGATATTCAGAAGGAAGCAGAAGCGCCAGCGGGTCGCCTACCACGCGGCAGGACCGGACGACCAACAGGGGGTTGAGACAGGACCTGGCGGTGACGGTCCCGCGTCCGCTGAGGGCAATGCAGCGGAATCGTGCAAGAAAGCGAACGAGGGTCGTTCCAGGGGTGAGATCAACTTCTGGGCGATTGACGTGGAGACCGCCAACGCTGACTATGCCAGCATCTGCCAGGTTGGCGTCGTCCGTGTTGTGGACGGTGCCATGACTGACGAATACGTAACGCTGGTCGATCCCGAGGACTGGTTCGACCCGTGGAATACCGCGCTCCATGGCATCGCGCCACAAGATGTCAAGAACCAGCCGACCATGCCAGCAGTATTGGAGTGGCTGCGCGTGAGCCTGGACAGCGCGGTTCTCGTGAGTCACATGCCCTTTGATCGGGTCGCGTTGGGTCGCGCAGCAGCTCGATACGACTTAGAACCGTTGTCGGTGACATGGCTGGACAGCGCCCGGATCGTTCGTCGGGCATGGCCCGAACAATACAGCCGCCGTGGTTACGGCCTAAAGAACGTTGCTGACGATCCCGGTATCGCGTTTGCGCACCACGACGCCTTGGAAGATGCCAGAGCAGCCGCACAGATTGTTCTCCAAGCGTGCGCCACAAGCAGCCTGACCGTCAATGGGTGGTTGGAACGAGTGCGACACAGCATCTACCCGGGTTCGGGTTCAGGTTCGTCTTCGTCAGTGTCACGGACGGGGCATCCAGAAGGGAACTTGTATGGAGAAACGGTCGTGTTCACGGGTCGTCTTGGAATGGTCCGAAGGGAAGCAGCTGACCTGGCCGCCGCCGCTGGATGCAATGTGCGTAACGCTGTCACGAAGAACACTACGCTGCTTGTGGTCGGCCTCCAGAACAAGGCGGTCCTGGCCGGCTACGACAAGAGCAGCAAACACCGCAAAGCGGAAGAGTTGATGGCCCAAGGTGCCGACCTACGCATCTTGTCCGAAGACGACTTCGTAGAACTTGTGGCAATCAGGTAGCCGACGCCGGAGCGTGCCAAAAGTTCTGCTAGCGATCTCACCCTGCGCGTCAGAGCGCCCTATGTACGGACCGAAACCACAACAACCAAAGGACCTACCCGACCCCCGCCACGGGTAGAGCAATCATCCGCGACGACAGACTCAACCGGAGAGAGGAGACATCGTGACCGACAAGCCGACATACGTAGACGCGATGAAAGCCGAGGCGCACCGCAAGATCGTGCGCGACTGGTTTCTGCGGGTAGTGGCCGTGCTCATACTTGTGGGCGTGGGCATGGCCGCCTTCTACATGTGGCGAGTCACCCATCTCCTGAGCGCTGCCAACAGCAACATCGTGGTTGTCAACGACAACATCGTGACCATGGCCGAGTTCGTCAACGACAGCATCCAGACCGTCAACGACAACATCGTGATCGTGGCTGAGACCGTTGAGAATGCCGACACAGTGGCCGAGAAGGAGTTGATCTGCTCGAGCGACGGCGGGGAGATCAGTTGGAATACCCGAGGGAACAAGGTATGTGATGTAGAGCCGTTCGCTCGTGACACAGGCTCGAAGTTCGACTTCGATAACGGCGACTGGATCATCGTTTAGGCACGCGGCGTAGTCTGGGGGCAGTTCCTTGTGCCGTCCCTGCCGCCCTGGGGCGGCGGCCCCTGGTTCATTCGGTTGTAATGGCTTCCGCGTCGGGGTTGACAGCGTCTGCGAGCCACGCATCCGCCGAGTCCTTTTCGTAGCCGTCGGTAGGGTCGAAGCGGATGCCACGGTCGCCGGGTGCCGGCTTCCGGTGGTCCCACTGTCCGTCCAGGATCTCGATGGGGATACCCCCGTCTTCGGCCGGGTAGGCGGCGCACGATTCGGTGTAGGGCTCGAACCGTTCGCATACGATGCACAGCGGCGGCGGATACGGATAGAGGGTCATGCGTCGGCTTCGGCGTCGAGGCGGGCGGTGCGCTCGGCGTTGCCGGCGGGGTGCGGGTTGTCTGGGGGCAGCGAGGGGGGTAGCCCGTTGACGATACGGACGGTGTGGACGGACACGGTGATCAGCCTGCATAGGTGTTCGATCAGGTTGTAGGGCCGGTCTGCCCAGGTGTGCCACTGGTTCGGGTCGCGGGTGATCCCGCTCGTTTGGTCTCGGGTTGCCCGTAGACGGTCGATGGCCCAGCTGAGCGGGGTTTTCCCGTTGACCACATACCCGTGTGCTTCAGGGGGGATGTCTTCGATTCGGCAACGGTCGTTGACCACGAGCACGCTCAGGTCGTCGATGAGTTTCCCGTCTTCGCCGCGGGTTCTGGCCCACCGCATCGGCCTGTCGATACGGTAAGCCTCGAGGTCTGGGTCGCCTGCCTGTCCGTCTACCAACACTCGCACATGCGGATACGGCTCACAGGTTTCGTAGCCGACGTGTAGGTCGATCAGCTCCCGGCCTGCCTCGGCGAACGGCCAGAAGTCGTCGGCGTAGGGGATGCGGGGTAGACCTTTGCTTAGATCGTTCGCGTATCTGGTTCGCCAGTCGGGGGCGTGCATCACCCCGTATATGTACGCCCAGATGTGGTCTTTGGTGATGGCAGGATCCTGGTAGCGGCTGCGGAACTGGTTGAGGCACCAGTCGGTGATGTTGTCCACCCGGCCGGACTCGTCGGGCCGGTCACCGGTGGGGTCCAGGTCTCCCAAGTCCAGCGTCGGGGCGGTGTCGGCGGTCATCGGCTCGGCTCCTTCGGATACGTGTACCGGGAAAACACCTGACCGTTGCCCATGAACTGGATGTCCGCTGGGATGTCGCTTATCAGCGTCGAGAATGGGGCTTTCCAGCCTGGTCCGGTCATGCTGATCACCTGATTCATCCGCTCGGGTGGGTGTATCGGGGGAACGCTTGTCCGCCTGACAGCAGGTGCAGGTCCGGTGGGCTGTCCGTAACGAGTGTTGAGAAGCCGACGGACGCTCCCGGCCCGGTGACGTAGATCGTCTGATTCTCCGAGAGAGAGAGAGAGAGAGAGAGAGAGAGAGAGAGAGAGAGAGAGAGAGAGACTT